>DMLG01000117.1 GCA_003453455.1 Clostridiales bacterium | reverse complement strand
ATAGAGCTTTATATGGATCAGGTCATTTCCATAATTACAAAATATTTTGAAAATCCTGAGTCGGACAAAATCATAACACCGTCTTCGGACAAAATCATAACACCGTCTATGGTAAATAACTATGTTAAGCTTGGCACTATTCCTGCGCCTGTTAAGAAAAAGTATTCAAGAGAGCACTTGGCATACCTGTTTATGGTGTGCACATTAAAGCAAACTCTCGATATGTCAACAATTCAAAAAATCATTCCCGTAGGACTTGATAATGACGCCATAAAATATATTTATAACTCATTTGTAAAAAATCAAAGCACAGCATATAACTATGTTACTGAAAATATTTTGAGTGTAGCTATACCGATTTTTGAAAATGAAGGCGAAAATCAGGATAGATTAAATGACCTGCTTTTACAGGTGGCATCTGCCGCGAACATATTTAAACTTCTTACCGAGAAACTATCCGAATGTCATAAAGATTAAACAAATTATCCCTAAAAACCGCTTTTTTAAGCGGTTTTTAAATATATTTCTGCCTTTTTATCTTTTTTGTAGTTGTTTTTTCAAATTCCTCTTTCTCAACTATTATTTCCCCTATTTGCTTGTACTTAGGAAGTCCCGAAAGCGCAAGCGACACCTTCTTTTTAAGCTCGTCAAATTCAAGAGGTGTATCTGGATTTACGAATATTCTCGCAGTCAGACTTTTCTGATACCCTTGTGCATCCTTCCTTGCAAATACTATTACTTCCTTTACCTCTGGTATTGCCAAAATATGTTCTTCCAATTCCTCCGGGAATATGTTTTTCCCGTTTGTAAGAACAATAAGATTTTTCTTTCGCCCCGTGATAATGAGTTGTTTTTTGTCCGTGAACTTGCCGTAATCACCCGTATAAAACCAGCCGTCTTCCATAACCTCCGCGGTTTTTTCAGGCTCTTTGTAGTATCCCAGCATCACGCTGTCGCCTTTTACCTTGATTTCGCCTATTCCGTCTTTATCAGGAGCGTCAATTTCCACCTTATTGCATTGAAGCGTAACTCCCACCGTTTTCGGGTCGTCAAAATGCTCACGGTTTCCCGTAACCAAAGGCGAACACTCAGTTATACCGTACCCTGTCTGCAACGATATGCCGATATCATCAAAAAAGTATGCTATTTCAGGGCGCAGGGGCGCACCTCCGCATATCAGTTTTTCCATTCTTCCGCCAAAAACTGCATGAATTTCACCGAAAAACTGTCGCCTTTTATCAATTCCGAATTTGAGTAGTATTTTACTTAGTGTCAACAGTAATTTGAACCCTTTTTCCTTACCTTTTTTGCGTATATTCGCCCATATTTTTTCATAGAACAGCTCCGCAAATGCCGGCACTATCATCATATATGTGGGTTTAAACAAAAGCAGGCTCTTTGTAACGCTTTTTAGACTTTTATTTATGCAGACCGTTGAGCCTTCGTGAACCGCCATCAAAAGCCCCCCGACAAGTTCATAAGAATGATGATACGGAAGTACCGAAAGCGCTATTCCTGATACATCGGCTATTTCAAGCCCAGAGCATACGCAGGCAAGCATATTTTTCTCCGACAGCATAACTCCCTTGGAATTCCCCGTTGTTCCTGATGTATAAAGTATCATTTTTAAGTCAGTAGGCGCATTTAGCTCCATTTCGCAAAAAGCGCGGTTGCCATTTTCATATGCGTTTTTTCCCTTGCTTATAAGACTTAGCAAGCCATTTTCTTCATCATCAAGGCTCACTATTTCTACACTTTTTTCAAAATCTGAACCCCTTAGTGTATCTTCATATTTTTTACCACAAAAAATAATATCTGCTTCGCTATGGCGCACAACATTTATTATGTCCTCCTTGGGCAAGTCTTTATCTATAGGAATAAAAACATTGTTCGACAAAAGCGCTGTCATATATACAAGTATCCATCTGTAACTGTTATTTCCTATGCAGGCTATATGCTTGTGCTGATAACCATTTTCGGTAAGATTTGTGCCAAGGTATAAAACCTCATTATAAAACTCTCCGTATGTAACCTTTCTTACCGTCTTGCCTTCCTCAAATTCATACGCTGCGGTATTGTTATTTGCCTCAACCTGTTTTCTCAACATATCTCTTATCGAGTTAAAATGCTCTACTTTGTATAAAGGATAGTCTTTTTTCATGATATAACCCCGTCTTTTTTTTACAAATTACTACATCATCTAATATTTAATACTATTTTACTCTATATCTAATAATATGTCAAGTGTTTTTATAAATTTACACAAAAAATCCGCAATTATTTGCGGATTTTTAAAATTTTAAATATTAAGCAGCTTTGCGCCGTTATCCCACAAAATTTTCTTTCTTTGCTCTTCCGAAAGGTCAAGCGTCAAAAAGCGGTCAAGCTCCTCTTTGGGATTCCACATAGGGTAATCGGTACCAAACAAAACTTTATCATCACCGTAGATAGCTATTAGTTTTTCAGCTTCTTCTTTTTTTAGCGCAAACAGCGATGAACTCGTATCAACATAAAAGTTTTTATATTTTGCAAGCCTTTCCGCCGCTTGTTCCCACACGGAATATCCGCCGAAATGTGCGCCTATAACGGTCAGATTTTCATAAATATCAAGTATGGGCGCAATCCTGTTGGGATTTGAATTATCATACCGTGAGTCCCCGCAATGTATCAAAACGGGAAGTGAGTATTTTTCACAAAGCTCATAAATTTTGAGCATACGGTAATCGTCCGATTTATACCCTTGTATATCGGGGTGCAGTTTTACACCCTTTAATCCGAGGGAGATAAGCTCTTCAATATCAGCTTGCATATCCTCGCTTTCGGGATGCATTGCTCCAAACCCCGTCATTTTTCCGCCGCTTTCTTTTACAGTCTCCGATATAAAATGGTTTATCCGTGATACCTGCTTAGGAGTAGTTGCGACCGATTGGACAAGATAGTGGGTAAACCCTGCCGCCTCTCCGGCTTTTAAAAGGGTTTCGGTTTTTCCGTCCATCTTCATTTTTGAATCGTAAAATTTGCCTATCGCCATTGCTGCCCTAAGCGCTATCTTCTCAGGAAAAATATGACAATGGGCATCCAGAACTTTATACATCATGCCGCCTCTTAAATTCTTGTTATCCAACCGAATTTATCTTCTGTTCTTCCCCATTGAATGTCCGTCAAGGTATTATAAAGCATTTGTGTAGTTTCGCCGATTTTGTTATCATTTATAATGTAAGTTTCGCCCTCATAGTAAAGCTCGCCGACAGGGGAAACAACTGCTGCCGTGCCACATCCCCAGAATTCTTCCATTTTTCCGCTTTTCAGGGCGTCAATAATTTCATCAATACTGATTTTACGCTCGGATACCTTATATCCCTTTGATTTTAAAAGTTCAATTATGGATTTTCTTGTAATACCCGGAAGAATTGAGCCACTTAGCATAGGCGTTATGATTTCGCCGTCAATTTTCATCATAACATTCATTGCGCCGACTTCTTCAATGTACTTTCTTTCAACGCCGTCAAGCCACAAAACCTGAGTAAAGCCAAGCTTTTCCGCCTTTTCGCCTGCACGGGTTGCCGCAGCATAGTTACCGCCGCATTTTGCATAGCCTGTGCCGCCTCTTACCGCTCTTACATCCTGGTCTTCAATCATAATTTTAACAGGATTTATACCCTCCTGATAATAGCTTCCGGAGGGTGATGCGATTATCAAAAAGCTTGCTCTGTTTATTGAATGAACGCCCAAATGCTCATCATTTCCGAACATAAACGGTCTTAAATAGAGAGATTCGCCCTCGCCGTACGGCACCCAATCCTTTTCAACCTTTACAAATTCGGTAATTGCAGAAAGCATATCCTCCTCATCCATCTGCGG
>DMLG01000150.1 GCA_003453455.1 Clostridiales bacterium | reverse complement strand
ATGAAAAGTCCGCCCTCAGGTTTTGTCCATGTGACAGATTTCGGAAAATACTTTTCCATACAACTAAGCATAAAACGGCACTTTCTTCCGTAAACTTCACACGCTTTTTTGATATGCTTATCAACATCATATCTATTTAAAAACTCCGTTGCCATCATCTGTGTAAGACAAGGCGTATGCACATCATTTACCTGTTTTACAATCTCTATTTTGTCGCAGAGTTCGCCTCGGCAGACAAGATATCCTATTCTGAGCCCGGGCGACAGGATTTTGGAAAGCGAGCCGACATATATAACTCTCCCCTCGCTGTCAAGCGATTTTATTGTGGGTACACTATCTCCTGCAAAACGTAAATCTCCGTATGGGTTATCCTCCAAAATGAGACAGTCATACTTTTTTGCAAGTGCGAGCATCTTTTCCCTTTTTTCAAGTGACATTGTAATTCCCGTTGGGTTCTGGAAATTCGGGATTGTGTATATCAGCTTTACTTTTTTGCTTTTCAAAACATTTTCAAGCTCCGCCATATCCATTCCGTCTTTTTCCATATCAACACCTATAAGCCTTGCACGCACACTTCTTAAAGCGTTTAATGTTCCAACAAAACTCGGCGCCTCTACAACGACATATTCATCATCTTCCACCAAAACGCGCGCCGCCAAATCTATCGCCTGCTGTGCGCCCGTTGTAATAATTATTTTATCTTCATCGCTAAAAGAAGAAATCTGCTCTGTTCGCTTTTTAAGCGCATCTTTTAAAGGCGCATAACCGTCTGTTGTGCCATATGCAAGCGCTTTTTTACCGTTTGTTCTTAATATTTCTGCTGAAATCTCCGCCAAAAATTCAGACGGAAACAGCTCTGGGTCAGGCGAGCCGCCTGCAAGCGATATAACTTGGGGGTCTGCCATAAGCTTGAACATTTCTCTTATCCCGGACGCTTTTAGGGGCTTTGCCCTGCGCGTCATATACTTTTCAAATTCCATTTTTGTGTCCCTCTCATAATTATTTGTTTACTTTTGCCCAACTATCTTTTAAAGCAACAGTTCTGTTAAAGATAATATTATCAGGTGTAGAGTCCTTATCTACACAGAAATATCCCAATCTTAAAAATTGGAAGGTATCGCCCTGCTTTGCATTCTTTATTCCGCTCTCAATTTTACAATTTTTCAAAGTTTCCACCGAATTCGGATTTAAATTTTCCTCAAAGCTTCCGACCTTACTTTCATCAGACGGATTTTCTACATTGAAAAGTCTTTCATATAGGTTTACAGTTGCATTTTCGCAAAAATCACAGCTCACCCAATGGATAGTTCCCTTGACCTTTCGTCCGTCAGGCGCGTCTCCCCCTCGGGTTTCGGGGTCATAGGTACAATGCACCTCAGTAACATTTCCGTTTTCATCCTTTATGCAGGAGGTCGCTGTAACGAAATATGCGCCTTTGAGCCTTACTTCCCTACCTATTGATAGACGGAAATATTTTTTTGGTGCCTCCTCCATAAAATCTTCATTTTCAATCCAAAGATTTTTGGAAAATTCCACTTCTCTTTTACCAAGCTCCGGCTTTTGCGGATTTATTTCCACTTCGATTTTCTCGCATTTATCCTCGGGATAGTTATCAATAACAAGCTTTATTGGACGCAAAACTGCCATAGCGCGCGGCGCATTGTTATTAAGGTTTTCTCTCACGCAGAATTCTAAGAGGGAAAAATCTATAACGCTGTTAGCCTTTGCAACGCCTATTTTATCGCAAAAATCACGAATTGCCTCACTCGGATAACCGCGTCTTCTCATACCGCAAAGCGTTCCCATTCTCGGGTCGTCCCAGCCTGATACAATTTTATCCGCAACAAGCTTCAAGCATTTTCTTTTGCTCGTTAAGGTATAGTTCAAATTCATTCTTGCAAACTCTATCTGCCTTGATGGATGCGAAAAGCCAAGCTCACGCAAAAACCAGTCATAAAGAGGTCTGTGGTCCTCAAATTCCAGCGAACAGAGGGAGTGTGTAACGCCCTCTACCGTATCGGAAATAGGGTGTGCAAAGTCATACATAGGATATACGCACCACTTATCGCCTGTCCTGTGATGCGTTTGGTGCATAATGCGGTAAATTATCGGGTCGCGCATATTAAGATTTGGCGATGACATATCTATTTTTGCACGCAAAACCCTTGCGCCGTTTTCAAATTCACCGTCTGTCATACGCTTAAAAAGGTCAAGATTTTCCTCTATACTCCTTGTTCTGTATGGACTTTCTTTGCCCGGCTCTGTCAGAGTTCCTCGATACTCTCTTATTTCGTCAGCAGATAGGTCGTCAACATAGGCTTTACCCATTTTGATGAGCTTTATGGCACAAGCATAAATATCATCAAAATAGTCGGATGCATAAAGGAGCTTATCCCACTTAAAGCCGAGCCACTTTATATCCTCACATATTGCCTCTACATATTCCACATCTTCCTTTGACGGATTTGTGTCATCAAGACGCAGATTGCAGGTACCGCCGTATTTTTGCGCATTACCGAAATCAATACAAATCGCCTTTGCGTGACCTATATGCAAATATCCGTTTGGTTCAGGCGGAAAACGCGTTTGAACATGGTCATAAACACCATCGGATAAATCCTTTTCTATCGCATCTTCTATAAAATTTTTTGATTCTTCCATTTTTCTCTCCTTATTGAGCTATTTTAGTAAGGAAATTGCTCTTTCTATTCTTTTTATAAACTCGCTGTATCCTAAAACCTGTATAATTTC
The DNA here is from genome assembly GCA_003453455.1 of Clostridiales bacterium. Taxonomy (GTDB): domain Bacteria; phylum Bacillota; class Clostridia; order UBA1381; family UBA1381; genus UBA1738. The sequence goes on along the minus strand of DMLG01000150.1, from coordinate 3,938 downwards.
ATAAAGGTCAGGAGTGTTGCGCCTACCCGTTACCGCAACGCGTATAACCGATGCAACATCTCCAACATGTCCTTTAAAGTCGTCGGGATTTTTCTTATACATCTTCGGTGCTTTCGCATATCCCAGCTTTTCCGCCATTTCACGGACCTTTGGGAACCATTCCTCTGCTGTTTCCTCTTCGTTATAAACGCTCTTATATTCCGTCAGGATTTCAATCATATCTTCTTTTGACAAGTTTTCCTGCCATTCAAATTCTTTCGGTTCTTCAAAGAAATACTTTGTATATTCTACGGTATCCTGCCATTTTGCAATATCCTTTCTCGGTTTTTCGTTGCCTCTTTCTATACCGAAAATTTTTATCGCATAATCTTTATTGTTTTTTAAAAGCTCTGCAAAGTCGGTATTATATGTCTCCGCCCAGCTTAGCGTCCTGTCAAAAACCTCTTCCTTTTTTAAAGTACAGATATAGTTTTTGCTAATATCATTCAGCTTCATCAGGTCAAAGAGTGCGCCTGCCTTACTCATATTTGAAAGCTTGAAATCAAAATCGTCTATGTCTAAATCGGGATTAGCAGCTCGCCATTCCTCAAAATTTGAGTTTGCAATCGTCAAAAGGTATTCCAAAACCGCCTCTTTCGGATAACCCACTTCGTGGTAGTAGGAAACCGCCGCCTCAGGGTCTTTGCGCTTTGAAAGTTTACGCTTTCCGCCCGTTTCCTGGTCCTCTTTCATTATCGGAGAAATGTGCGCATAATGAGGTGCATCAAATCCTAAAATATCAAAAAGCTGCAAATGTATCGGCGCTGATGAAATCCACTCATCACCCCTTATAACATCCGTCGTACGCATAAGGTGGTCATCAACTGCATGCGCAAAATGATATGTTGGTATTCCGTCAGTTTTTAAAAGCACTATATCCTGCACATTCTCTGGCATCTCTATTTCGCCCTTTATTGCGTCACCAAACTTTATCCTTTTATCCTCTTTCCCCGGGGATTTTAACCTTAAAACATACGGCTCTCCGTTTTTTATTTTTTCTTCTATCTCCTCAAAGCTTAGGTTTCTGCATTTTGCAAATTCTCCGTAATAACCGGGATTTTGCTTATTTTCCTCCTGTGTTTTTCTTATTGCGTCAAGCTCCTCTGCACTGCAAAAGCAAGGGTATGCAAGCCCTCTTTTTACCAAATCCTTACAGTATGCCTGATATATTTCTTTTCTTTTACTCTGTATATAGGGTGCGTAATTTCCCACACTCTCCGTTTCTGTCAGCATTCCTTCGTCTATTTCTATGCCAAAATCCGCAAGTCCCTTTACGATACCTGTTACTCCGTTTTCCACCTCACGCTTTTTATCGGTATCCTCAATTCTCAAATAAAACACTCCGCCCGACTTTTTTGCGGTGCGCTCGCCTACAAACGCCGCAAAAAGTCCGCCTATATGCAAAAATCCCGTAGGGCTCGGCGCAAATCTTGTAACACACGCACCCTCTTGCAAATTGCGCTTTGGATACTTCGCCTCATAATAGGCAGGCGTCTTTTCTATATCAGAAAACAATAATTCAGCAAGCTTATTATTATCCATTATATTTCCTCCGTAAACAAACTACATAACTATTCTATTGTATTATACAATCTTTTCCTGCCAATATCAAGCAAATCCGAAAAAAAACCGTCAAATATCTGTTATTTTTGCACACAAAAAGAGACTAAAAAGAAAATTCCTTTTAATCTCTCCTTAGGGGGTAATGTATTTTGTGAGGTTATCTATATTTTTGCCAATTATTTTATTGTTATACATATTTTTTAAAAATCATATACATAAATAAGGACTAAAAGGAGGAATTTATATGAGTAATTATCTTATTATGCCTAAAAATACTCCCGAACATTATTTTTATAAGCCTTATGAAGGAATATGCGTAAGGAGGCGCAGTCCACAGGGTATATGGCAGGAGCATATGAGTGTATTCCCGGGCGGAAAAGATGAATTTTGCGTATATTGCTCACATGATAAAAAAGTTCATCTTCTATGCACCGACCATGAAAATAAACTTATTTATGCGGTAAGTGACGGCAGTGAATGGAAAAAGTATGTGATTTCAAAGCTAAGTAGTGATGTTTTCGTCTCAAACATTCATCTTTACAGCGTCCGCGGAAGGCTTAATTTTATGTATTCCGCACTCTATAATGGAGAAAATCTGCTTATCCATTGTATATTAGGAGACCACGCAAAGCCTTCTACCGTCGATATTTGCGAAACTCCGCATTTTTTCATAAAAGGGAATAAGGTTTACTATACAAATTCAAAGGGCATTTTAGGATTTGTTAATATTGCAGACGAAAAACCGTCAGGATTTAATCCTATATATGAAAATGCCCACTTTGGCACTGTTTATGATATAGATGAAAGGGAAAAAATCCTATTTGCCCGCGAGGGCGCTGTTTTTATTGACGGCAAGAAAATTGCACACGACACACATCTTGAAATGCCTATTTTATCGCATTCAGGCGATAAGATTTACATAATGTGGAGAAGCGGAATATTTATCAGATATGTAACCAGCAGTGACGGCAAAGATTTCAGCGAGCCTATGCGGTTTATGAGCACCGGAAAGACAATAAATATTTATACTGCGCAAAGGGGCGACGCTTTTTTTAACTATTATGGCTATCACAATGCACACGGGCTTGTGCTTTTAGGTAATCCCGACATTTTTGAAAGGTCGGCGGAGTTTGCCGCTAAAAAAGAAGCAGAGCTTGAACGGGTAAAAAGCCTTTTGAACCAGACGCAAAAAGAGGTTGTTGCCGCTAAAAAGGAAATTGCACGGCTTGGAAAGGTTATCGGTACTCTCACAGAGCACAACAAAAAATAACGGTGCAGTTTCTATACTGCACCGCTATTTTTTCTTTTCATACACAAGAAATTTTAATTTCCTTGATATGTCAAAATTTTTATAGCCTGCCAAATATCCAAAAAAACAGCTTAATACCGGCAGAGCAAAAATTGCTACATATCCCAATACCGAAATTACACCCTTTTGCTCACCCAAAAAACTTATAAAGGGCGAAAACCAGAAAAGACAAAAGACATTCACTGCTACCGCCCCAATACCCGTGAGATTTGCACCGTCGCTTGCAGTCTTCCAAATAAAGCTATAAATAAATGCAACTGCAATATTTATAACAAGCAACCCTGCCGAAAGAAGAATGCCTTTATACTTCTCAGGAGTCAGGGGACTGTAACTTTTTTTGTCATCCTTTGCCTTGGCGTAGCAAACCGAATACATAGTGCTGACATAAAAAACAGTTGCAATAGCGGAATAAATTGTACCGCCTATTTTAGAAGATGTTACAGAAATCGCTATAATCCATACTGCAAAAAATACAAATACCGTCTCCAAATGTGTCAGTATTACCGAGATTATCTGTCCCATTATACTGTATTTCATATTCATAAAAAAATCCTCCGCTCTATAAAAGCCAAACACTCAAATTCTTTTTTTCTGCCGTCTGATTATTAAATATCTCCGCCTTTTCCGGTCTTTTACTCTGTGGTTTCCGGACTTCTAAAACCTCATATATTTTTGATTTTGAAATTCTGCGGTCTTTGATGATTTTATCTATCACTACACGCTGTTTTTCCGCAGAAAGTGCTCCAAAATTTTTTGAATTTACTCCGCAAAAGGCATACACAAAACCTTTAAGCTCCTCTTTGGACAGGCAGTCATAATCCTCCATAAACATACGGGTAAGCTCTGTACTTTTCGCCTGTTTTTCTGTAATGCCGCTCTCTTTTTCCGAGCAAATCGGGTTTACAAGTGATGAAAATTTGCTGTCCTTGTGCCTGCTTGCAATAAAATTTATAAAGGACACTGCGCTTAAAAGCTCCTCCTTTGAGTTTATCGGTTCGCTCTTAAATCTGTCATAAAAGAGTTTCCC
>DMLG01000133.1 GCA_003453455.1 Clostridiales bacterium | reverse complement strand
TCAGTACAAAATCCTTGAAAATGCAGCAAAATACCTTAAAATCGGGGGAGAACTTGTTTACAGCACATGTACTCTTTATAAAGAGGAGAATGAATGTGTGGTTTTAAAGTTTTTAAAGGAGAACGAAAATTTTGAGCTTGTATCTATCAAAATTCCTTCTCCGATAATCTATAAAAACAGCGGATATGTAACACTTTATCCGAACATTTCTGATACTGACGGCTTTTTCATAGCCAAGATAAAAAGGTGCAGATAGATGATTGATTTAAAAGACCTTGAATATGAAGAGCTTTGCGAGTTTATAAAGGGCTTGGGCGAGGCAAAATTCCGCGCAAATCAGGTTTTTTCGTGGCTCAGTAAGGGCATTACCGACTTTTCAGAAATGACCGATATTTCAAAGACATTGAAGGATAAATTATCGAAAAAATCCTATATTTCCGCACTTGGAATACAAAAAAAACTTGTTTCCAAAATTGATAAGACTACAAAATATCTCTTCCGACTTGGTGATGGGAACTGTATTGAAAGCGTGGTTATGTACTATAATCACGGGATTACGATATGCATATCTTCTCAGGTTGGCTGCCGCATGGGGTGCAGATTTTGTGCATCGACCATAGGCGGAAAGGTAAGAGATTTGACATCTGCGGAAATACTTAATCAGGTTATTTTTGCACAGAAGGACTTGGGCGAAAGAATAAGTAATATTGTTATAATGGGTATAGGCGAGCCGCTTGATAATTTTACCAATGTGGTAAAATTCTTGCACAATGTTAATAACCCATATGGCTTGAACATTGGGTATCGGCATATATCGCTATCAACCTGCGGCGTCGTTCCTAAAATATATGAGCTTGCAAAGACGGGACTTCCAATAACGCTTTCAATATCCCTTCACGCACCGAATAATACTATTCGTGACGAGCTTATGCCGATAAATCATAAATACAAAATCGAAGAGCTTATAAAAGCGTGCAGGGACTATATAAATACGACATCAAGGCGAATAAGCTTTGAGTATTCGTTGATTTTGGGAGTAAATGATTCCTTAAAGGATGCAGACGAGCTTTCACGCCTTGTTAAAGGGATGCTTTGTCATATAAATCTTATACCCGTAAATAAGATAGAGGAGCGGGATTTTGTAAGCGGAGATAAAAGGAGAATATACGCTTTTTGCAAAAGGCTTGAAAAAAATGGCGTTAATGCAACGATAAGGCGCGAGCTTGGAAGTGACATAAATGCATCTTGCGGACAACTAAGGAAGAAAAGTATGGAAGAAAAATAAAGTGGGGTGATCAAATGAGAATAGGCGAATGCACCGATATCGGGCGTATGCGTACCACTAACGAGGATAGTTATTTTTCCTATCTTAATGAAAACCTTGTAGGCGGTATGGTTGCGGACGGTATGGGCGGTCATAATGCAGGTGAGGTTGCAAGCCGTATGACGGCTATGATAGTAAAAGACACAATTATACAAAAATTCAATCCCGATTTAAATTACATAGACTGCGGCGAAATGATACGAAGAGCGTTTGTTGAAGCAAATGCGGAAATTTATGAGTATGCAAGACATCATAAGGAAGCCGAAGGCATGGGAACGACGGCGTCACTCGGTTTTGTGTATAAAAACAAACTCATTACCGTACATGTTGGCGACAGCAGAGTTTATACCGTAACTGATAGCGAAATTAAACAAATCACCACAGACCATTCGTATGTTCAGGAACTTTTGCGGCGTGGTACAATAACCCCGGACGACGCCAAAACACACCCTCAGAAAAATATTATTACAAGAGCGATAGGCACAGAGCCTGATATAAAAGTAGATGTAAATATAAAGGACTATAACGGCGAAATTGTTTTTATATGCTCGGACGGACTATCTAATTTGGTGAGCGATGAGCAAATTTTTGAAGTAATAAATAAAAATGATGATTTGCAGACAGCTATGGTAAAGCTTGTTGAGCTTGCTAACAAAAAAGGCGGAAACGACAACATAACTTGCCTTGCATTTGATTTAAAAGAAGAGGAGATAGGTGTATGAATTCCGATTATTTAGTAGGTACGGTTTTAGAAAACCGATATGAAATACTTGAAATGATAGGCTCAGGCGGTATGGCGACGGTTTATAAGGCAAGATGCCGCGTTTTAAACCGCTTTGTTGCTATAAAGGTTTTAAAAGATTCGCTCAGATATGATAGTGATGTGGTTAAGCGTTTTAATGCAGAATCGCGTGCGGCAGCAGGTCTTTCGCATCCCAATATTGTGCAGGTCTATGATGTCAGTGAAAAGGGCGGACTTGATTATATTGTGATGGAATATGTTGACGGTATAACGCTAAAAGATTATATTGCAAAACGCGGTGCACTTTCATGGCAGGAGGCATGCGAATTTGCTGTGCAGATAGGAAGGGCATTGGAATGTGCGCATAAAAATCATATAATCCACAGGGATATAAAGCCGCATAATGTGCTTTTGACAAGGGACGGTATGTTAAAGGTGGCAGACTTTGGAATAGCGCAGGCAACAACGACGGAAACAATAGTTGCAGGCAGTTCAAATCTTGGCTCGGTTCATTACATATCGCCTGAACAGGGACGAGGCGGCTATACCGATGAGAGAAGCGATATTTACTCGCTTGGCGTAGTCCTCTATGAAATGCTCACAGGAACACTGCCTTTTGATGGCGGAAATGCTGTTTCAATCGCTTTAATGAAACTCGAAAAGGAACCGGTAGATTGCCGTATAGTAAATCCTGATATTCCTGATAGTGTAGGAAGGATAACAATGAAAGCAATTTCAAAGGAGCAGCATTCGAGGTATCAGACAGCATCCGAAATGGTTGCGGACTTGGAAAATGTAACAAAAAATGCAAAAAGAACCTCCGAGTATAAAGATAATTCCGAAAAATTCGATACAAGACGAATTGAAAGGAGCGATGTTTATATGGCAAAAGAGCGAAAAAGAAGGCGAAAAGGGGCAAAAAACAGTATGCTAATATTCATTTTAGCAGCTTTTGCAGTATTTTTAATCGGATTTGCCACCTACTCATTTATGAACGGCGGAAGGCAGGAGTACCAAGTTCCGGACCTTGCCGGAATGACGGTAGAAGAGGCGGAAGCAGTGCTTGAAGAAGCAGATTTGAGGCTTGATGAGAATATTGAGTTTGAAACCTCGGAAGAAGTTGAAGAAGGCAAAATTATAAGCCAGAAACCCGGCGCAAATCAGTATGTAAGAAAGAACAGAAAAATAAAGATTACAGTAAGCTCGGGACTTGAAGAAGGCAATATTTCAGTACCGCCGGTTGAGGGGCTTGTTTTAGTAGAGGCAGAAGACAGGCTTTTAGATGTTCATTTGAATGTTAATGTGCAGGAAAAGGAGGACGAAACGGTAGCAAAAGGATATGTAATAAGTCAATCGCCAAAATCGGGAACAAAGGTAAACAAGGGCTATACTGTTACGCTTTATGTTTCAAAGGGGAAGACGGAAGATGAGCAGGCTGTTGTGCCGAAGCTCACAGGACACACTAAATCTCAGGCTGAGGCGCTTTTAAAGGAAAAAGACCTGATATTGGGTACGGTAACAGAAGAGGAAAATGCTGCCGAAAAGGGTACTGTTATTGCGCAAAATCCGTCTGCAAGTACAGGTGTAATTAAAGGCAGCAGCGTAAATATAACGGTAAGTAAAGGAGTACAGGAAGTAGCTCCCGTTATGAAGCGAAAGACACTCACAATTACTATACCTGAAAGCTCTCCTGATACAGTTCATATAAAGGTTGTTGCAAATGGAAAGACTATTCATGATAAAGACCACGCAAAATCAGAAGGAACTGTGGATATTGAGGTGCAGGCATCAAAGGACGCAAGCGTTCAGGCATATATAGACGGAAAGCTTGTTGTTGACAAAACAATATCCTTCTAAACTGTTATGAGGGGTAAAATTATAAAAGGGATAGGCGGTTTTTACTATGTAAAAACCGCCTGCGGAGATGTTTTTGAATGTAAGGCAAGGGGGATTTTCCGAAAGGAGAATATTAAGCCTTATATCGGTGATGAGGTTGAAATTCTG
>DMLG01000103.1 GCA_003453455.1 Clostridiales bacterium | reverse complement strand
GATTTTGCAAGATTTCTTGGCTTATCAACATCAAAACCTTTTTCGATACATACATAATACGCTAAAAGCTGCAACGGTATTATGGCGGGTAATGGTGCTAAAAGCGGGTCAATTTGCGGAAGCTCCACAATATCGCCGTAAGCCGCAGTATCCGACAAACAGGAGGTAAATCCAATTGTTTTTGCGCCCCTTGCTAAAACTTCCTTTACATTACTGCTCAATTTATTACTGATATCAGGATTTGTGCAAATTGATATTACAACAGTTCCGTTATCTATCAGCGCAATAGGTCCGTGCTTTAATTCACCGCTTGCATAAGCGTCAGAGTGAATATAGGATATTTCTTTTAGCTTTAATGACGCCTCCATCGCAACGACATAATCAAGCCCACGCCCAAGGAAATATATATCATGTTCTCCTGCAATTTTCTTTGCAATTTCCTTGATTTTAGGTGCAGTTTCAAGAATTTTTTCGCAGGTATCGTCCACTTTTAAGAGCTGATTTTTTATATCGTCTAAAATATTTTGAGATATTATGCCTCTTTTTTCTGCAAAATATATTGCAAAGAGGTAAAATGCAACAAGCTGTGTTGTATAAGCCTTTGTGGATGCAACAGCAATTTCGGGGCCTGCATATGTATAGAACACATAATCTGCCTCTCTTGCAACAGAAGAACCAACAACATTTGTTATTGCATAAACCTTGTTTCCAAGCTTTTTAGCCATTCTTAAAACTGCCAAAGTATCCGCAGTTTCTCCCGATTGGCTGACTACAAAAACCGCTGTATTTTTGTCCATCAAAGGCTCGCCATAGCGGAATTCTGATGCAAGGCAAACCTCACATGGAATTTTTGCAAGGGATTCAATGGCCTTCTTGCCCACAAGTCCTGCATGATATGCTGTTCCGCAGGCTACTATATAAAGCTTTTTTATGTCCTCCGAAAACTCTATATTATCCAAAAACAGATTTAAATTCTTATCAAGCCTTCCTCTCAATGTGTTTCTTATTGCCTGAGGCTGTTCATGGATTTCTTTCAGCATAAAATGGTCATAGCCTTCTTTCTGTGACGCCTGTGCTGAAAACTGAACTCTGTAAACTTCTTTATTTATTGGATTTTCATCAATGTCACAAATGGAAACGCTATCCTTTTTAAGAGTTACAAACTCCCCGTCATTCAAAAGATAAACATCGCGTGTTTCTGCCAAAATTGCAGGGATATCGGATGCTATAAAGTTTCCGTCATCGGTAAGTCCCACAATAAGCGGACTATCCTTTCTTACCGCAATAATCTTATCAGGCTCATTCTTGCAAAGAACACCTATTGCATAACTTCCGTCAAGCTTTTTTGCCGCCTTCCTGACAGCTGTCAAAAGGTCGCCTTCATAATAGTAATCAATAAGATTTGGTATAACCTCCGTGTCCGTTTCCGATATAAAGGTATAACCTTTATCTATTAAAAATCGTTTAAGCGCTTCGTGATTTTCTATAATTCCGTTATGTACTACCGCAATCGTTCCATCCCCGTTTGTATGCGGGTGCGAATTTTTCACAGAAGGCACTCCGTGAGTTGCCCATCTTGTATGTCCTATACCGCTGTTTCCGCAAACGGGACTGTTTTCAAGGATTTCACGAAGTTTAGATAGCCTTCCCTTTTCCTTTTTTATTTCTATATCCTCACCGTTATAAACTGCAATTCCGGCAGAGTCATAGCCTCTGTATTCAAGGCTCTCTAAGCCGGAAAGTAAAAGTTCAACGCAATCTTTTGCGCCTATATAGCCTACTATTCCGCACATAAATATACTCCTTAAAATAAATTTTATAAGAAAATTTATTGTATAAGCCTTTGTTTTCGGATTACTCCGATATTTGTGCTTATACTCACGACATATCTGCCGCAGGGCATCCGCCGAAATTTCGATACTCCCTGTCCTCGTCAGCCTATGTCGCGTAAGGCTCTGGCGCTTCTTTCTTCTATTATGTATGGTTCGACATTTAAATTTTGCGACACACCGATACGCAAATATTCTACACTTTTTTTTCGTATTTGTCAATACCGGCTATTTAATTGCTACTTGTATATAATTTTACCAAAAAAGCGGTGGCTTTTCTCTTTATAGATGATACTTTGCATAAAAATGAGAATTATTGCATATTTTTTCACATAACCCTTGACTTTTAGGTTATTTTCTGGTATAATTTATGCATAATTATTCAAAAAAAGTGAAAGGAATGTATATTTATGAAAAAAGAAGATATTAAAAAGGTAGTTTTAGCATATTCCGGGGGTCTTGACACCTCAATAATAATCCCCTGGTTAAAAGAAAATTACAACAACTGCGAGGTAATTGCGGTTTCAGGAAATGTTGGTCAGGCAGACGAGCTTGAAGGATTAGAGGAAAAGGCAATAAAGACAGGCGCTTCTAAGCTGTATGTTCTCGATTTGACAGAGGAATATGTTGATGATTTTATTATTCCGACAATGAAGGCAGGCGCCATTTATGAGGATTACCTTTTAGGCACATCGCATGCACGCCCCTGCATTGCAAAAGGACTTGTGGAAATTGCTATAAAAGAGGGTGCTGACGCAATATGCCACGGCTGTACCGGCAAAGGCAATGACCAGGTTCGTTTTGAGCTTGCCATACGCCATTTTGCACCGGATATGCCAATTATCGCCCCTTGGCGTGAGTGGGATATAAAATCCCGTGATGAGGAAATCGACTATGCAGAGGCGCACAACATACCTCTTAAAATCAACCGCGAGACAAATTACTCAAAGGATAAAAATTTGTGGCACTTATCTCATGAAGGTCTTGACCTTGAAGATACGGGAAATGAGCCTATGTATGAAAAGCCGGGATTTTTGGAAATGGGCGTATCACCTATTGACGCACCCGACAGTCCAACTTATGTTACCATAGATTTTGAAAAGGGAATTCCAACAGCACTCGACGGCAAAAAAATGACTGCAAAGAACATAATTCTTGCACTCAATGAGCTTGGCGGCAAAAACGGCATCGGCATCATAGATATCGTAGAAAACCGCCTTGTTGGTATGAAATGCCGCGGTGTGTATGAAACCCCCGGCGGAACAATTCTTTACAGGGCTCACGAGGCTTTGGAGAGCATATGCCTTGACAAGCTTACAATGCACGAAAAGCAAAAGCTTTCCATAACTTTTGCAGAACTTGTATATAACGGTCAATGGTTTACACCTCTTCGCGAAGCACTTTCTGCATTTGTTGATAAAACTCAGGAAAAGGTTACGGGAAAAGTTAAATTAAAGCTCTATAAAGGAAATATTATAAAAGCCGGCGTTTGGAGCGATTATTCACTTTATAGCGAAGATATAGCAACTTTTGGTGAAAGCGATTATGACCAAAAAGATTCCGCAGGATTTATCAATCTATACGGACTTCCCATCGCAGTTCAGGCTATGGTTGACAAGAAAAACAAGTAATTTTGAGGTGATTTTATGGCAAAGATGTGGGCAGGGCGCACCGACGGTAAAACCAGCAAAATAGCTGACGATTTCAATTCATCTATCTCTTTTGACTCGCGTATGTTTAAAGAGGACATAGAGGGCAGTATGGCTCATGCAGCAATGCTTGGTGCAACAGGCATTATAAAACAAGATGAAGCAGAACAAATAATTGATGCGCTCGGCGGCATTTTGGAGGATATTAAAAGCGGAAAGCTTTCCTTTTCAGATGACAGCGAAGATATACATATGTTCATCGAGGAGGTTTTAACCGAAAGAATAGGCGATGTAGGCAAAAAACTGCATACTGCGCGCAGCCGCAACGACCAGGTTGCTCTGGATTTCAGGCTTTATCTCCGTAGTGAAACAGATATTATCGCCGAAAAGCTGAAAAATCTTATAGGAATAATAACCGATAAGGCAGAAAACTACAAAACTGCCGTAATGCCCGGCTATACGCATCTTCAACGCGCTCAGCCGATAACCTTTGCCCATCATCTTTTAGCATACTCAATGATGTTTTTGCGCGATTTGCAACGGCTTTCTGACGGAAGAAACAGAATAAATATCTCCCCTATCGGAAGCTGTGCCTTAGCCGGAACCACCTACCCGACTGACCGCCGCTTTGAGGCAGAAAAACTTGGTTTTTCGGATATTTGCCAAAATTCCATAGACGGTGTATCGGACAGGGATTTTGCAGTTGAGTTTTTGAGCAATTTGGCGATTATTATGATGCATCTTTCACGCTTTTCCGAGGAAATTATACTCTGGTCAAGCTGGGAATTTAAATTTATCGAACTTTCCGACTCCTTTACAACAGGCTCTTCCATTATGCCGCAGAAGAAAAATCCCGATATGGCAGAGCTTGTGCGTGGCAAAACAGGAAGAGTTTACGGCGATTTAATGGCTCTTTTGACTACCTTAAAAGGTCTGCCGCTTGCATATAACAAGGATATGCAGG
>DMLG01000081.1 GCA_003453455.1 Clostridiales bacterium | reverse complement strand
TCAGGCCCGAAGAAGCGCGGAAAGGGTTTGTAGAATATTTGAAGAGAACTTTGAACATATATGAAGAGGAAAAATAGAATATAATCAAAAAAATGCTTTCCATGTTGAAAACGATGTGCAAAAAAATGCTAATAGAATTTTGTAAAATTCAAGTAGAAAGATAATAGCAGGTGCTGTTGCTTCGCTAATCTGCAAGAAACCTGTGTAAACTGTAATTGCAAGGGGGAACGAAGAGAATGATGAAAAACGAAAAGGCAAAAATACTTATGTACGGTCTGACTGCCGGACAGGAAAACCTGGTGCAAGAACGCCATGGCGCTGCGTATGAAATTGTAAAGACCGATTGCTTTACAGACATTCTTGCCATTCCGGCAGCGATGGTTGTTGTGAACCCTGAAAAGATGTCTTTGACGGAACAAAAGCAGATGGACGAGGTGTTTCAACATGACAATTTCACATTAATTCTTTTTACCAATGAATTTGATAAAGAGGTTATGCCAAATCTGAAATACTGGGCGCGTTTTGAAGATTATATGAACCGGGCCGCCATAGAAGGGAACTCTTTTGCTTATGTAAAGAAGTTGTGTGATATCAGGATGGCTGCGTATTTTCCGGCGGGCGTACCTGCTTTTGTCAATGAAAGGTACCGGCAGGAATTAGAATACATCGAAGAATGTGACGGGGCGGATGCATTACGTCTTTATTATGAGTTTTCAATTATTGCGACAGGAAAAAATGCTGTTTTCGGCACCCGTTTGCAGGGATACAATCTGTTCGTACGTTTTCTTTTGGGAAATTCGCCCATAGATCCGCTGCCAGCGTACCGGTATTGCCCCCATTGCGGATATGCGGAACAGATAGGAACCGTTGCGTATGGAATTGACGATCCCGAAAAGAACTGTCCGGTGTGCGGTGAACCGCTCCTTGCAAGGGGTTACTCGTTGCATCCTGTGTTCGTCTGGGGAAGCGACTCAGTGAAAAAACCGTTTGGGGTGCGTGATGAAGATTTTAAGTGTCCGGCAGACTTATATCCGGTATTTGTTGACCGGATCAAAGAATTATATGCGGACTGTCAGGTGGTTCCCTGGTTGAGTTCTATGTTTACCGAAAATGATGAAATAGAAAAAGTTGGGGTTTGTGTTTTGCCGAAAGGGAAGGACCTGCAGAAAGATTTTCCTCAATTCGTGATTCAGGATAAAAGTGGGGAAACAGGCATGGATGGCTGGTCGTTAGGAGCAGAGGAAAATGGGATTCAGGCAATTACCCTGAGCGCAGGCCTATTGCCTGATGCAATTGCGGAAGCAAAGGGAGACGTTGATTCCGACTGCATTAAGCGGGCGGAAGAAAAAATGAAACGAATTACTGCGGAAGAACTTATCAGCACGGGCTTGTTAAACGAAGAAGAGGTTGCCGCCTTGAGAGCTATGCCTGTTGCATCCCGGTTTCAATTGACAGAAGCTCTTGCGGTGGCAATCAATTCGTTTGGTGAATTGGACAGCAATCCTTGGAAAGAAACGCCGTATAGCCTAAATACGGAAAAGAGTTTTTATACCCGCGAGACTTTGTATGAAAGGTTGCTGGAACTCGGACTGTCGGAAAACGAAGCGTTCAAAGTCGCATCGTTTGTCAGGAAAGGAAAAGCACATACAAAATTTGGGAGGGAAAAATGGTTGCAAATGGTAAAGGAGTTCTCGCTTCCGGAAGATGTAGTGGATTTCTGCCAGAGATATAAATATCTGTCCAACAGGGGCCAAGTACTGGAACGGCTGTGGCTTTTGACGGTTTATACTGTGTTGGAAAGTGGTATGCAAGAATGAATGCTTATATCCTACCATTGAAAGTATGTAAAGGCTGAGGGAAAATGATTATATGGAATATATAATTTGCTTAAAACAGAAGAACTTTATAAAGAAATAATTGAACAATATGGGTCGCAAGATGAAAAACCATAATGATTCTTATCAATAAGTAGGATGAAGAAAAGTTTAGAAAAAAGTGACAGAAGGGAGCGTTTGATATGAATGTGATTTATGAAGACTATGTTGAAAAGACAATAGATGTGGACAGGGCGCATAGCGTGATTAAAGAGGCAATAAATATGTGTCCGCCAGGGTTTGATGCGTGTCCATCGGTGCTTAACAGACTTTTGGAGATGCGTGGAAAACGCTACACGCAAAAACTGGAAAATTTGTGCGATGAATTAGAAGCGTCTCAAGGTTTGCCCTATTATAATTCGTTTCCCTTTGGTAATAAAACGGATCAGCTTTTCCGGGAATTCGTTGGCATTTATTTTGCGAAAAATAAATATAAAAAAACATGGCGTAATGTTTTGGATGCCGCGAAAACCTATTGCAAGAAAATCTGCAAAAGTAATATTCCGCTTGATGCTGAAAAGAATGTTTTGATTTTAACCGATTATTGGGATACGCAAATGTTTCGTAAAAATTACGCTGTACCCTTTATCAACTACGCGCACAGCTGTAATATTACGTTTATTTTCCTGTTAGTGACGGATTTTGGGATTACCCGGATTCCTTTTATCGAACCAAAATTTATCAATAGTAAATTGGACAGAGATCTGCATATTTATGGAACGGAAGTGGATCTGGCCGAAAAAGCCATTGCAAAGTTATATAAGTCTGGTGAAGTACGTTACCATGTGCACGGGAGCACGTGGAACCGGTTTAATCAGGGCTGTGAATATATATTAAACTTTTGGGAGAACAAATATTATTACACAAGTTTTGATGTAACAAAGCATAAATGGAGTAATGAGGAGTATTTTAATCCGCCGTATGATAAAGTCGGCAGTATTGACGAAATTCCAGCAAGCGCTTTAAAAGCATTCGCAAGCAGCGTGTATGATTTAAGTGAGATACCAGCGGACTATGTGGAAGAGGAAAGCTTTAGAAGCACGTTTGATTCAAACACTTATGAGGCCAAGCTTTTTGGCAAACGTTTTGTATGGGCTTCTGCTCTTAACGAGGAACGTTTTAAACGGTTAGATAAAGCGTTTAAGAAATTAATAGTAGAGATAGATAACTTGCCAGATGTAAGTTGATGTAATATAAACACAGTAACACCATATATTATTATCGTTTTTCTGCAACCACATTAGTGGCTAACTTTGCTTTACTGATTGTAATCATAAATAGAAATTCACGGCTCTCTGCTTATTTTGTGATATGCTCCCTTTATAGGAAA
>DMLG01000122.1 GCA_003453455.1 Clostridiales bacterium | reverse complement strand
CTTCGTAAAACGCTTGATAAATACGACATAAAACTGATGAGCTGGTATCCTCTCGGTCACGGTGATAAGTCACTTCTGGAAGAAGATATTTTCGCCGATCTTGCAAAGAAGTATGATAAAACTCCCGCGCAGATAATATTACGCTGGCATACACAAATGGGATTTGTCGTTATCCCCGGCAGTAAGAATGTAGATCATATCAAAGACAATCTTGATATTCTGGATTTTACACTGACTGATGAGGAAATGGCAGAAATCGCAAAGCTCGATAAAAATGAGCGTTACTATCACCGCACAGAAGAGCAGCTTAAACAGTTTGCAGGCTGGAAACCACAGTTTGAAAGAGTATAACTTTAATAAAAATCCACGTGCTATGCACATGGATTTTTATTATGCGTGAAAAAGTGTTGATTTTGCCTTGTTTATTTTCGTATAAATGCCCTTGCGTTTTCAGATGTGAAAATCATAAAGGCTATACCGAAAACGGCTCTTACAGAGAAAATCCTTTCCGCTTTTGAATATAAAAACGGCAAAAAAAGCAAGCATACCCATTATAAAAGGAAATATGCTTGCTTTTTCTACACTCTGCCAGTCGGTAATAAATTGATACTTCCTTATCACCACTTACCTTTTACAGGGGATATTTACTTTGCAGTTGAAGTGTGCTGGGAAAAGGTTTCGGTGAATATGTGCGAGCCGTCATTTTTTACGGTATCGGTGTGATAATAAAGATACTTGTGCAATAATGGACTTTTTGCAGCAATAATCGACTTTATTGCTGGACAGCATATAGGCCCTGCCGGAAGTCCTTTATACTTATAGGTGTTATATTTTGAGCTTGCTTCAAGGTCCTTATAATATATTTTGCTTCTATCATATCTTCCGTCTGATACGGCATAGGCAACAGTTGCGTCAATTTGAAGGCGCATATTTTGCTTTAAGCGGTTTTCGATAACTCCTGCTATAATTGCGCGCTCACTGTCAATTTTTGCCTCTCGCTCTATCATAGATGCCTTTGTAACTATATCAAAGAGGGTATTATTTTTAATATTAAGCGGTAAAATTTGCTTTTCAAATTCCTTTAACATAGTATCAATTATGGTTTTTGCACTTGCGTCTGCGTAAAATTCATAAGTTTCGGGGTATAAAAAGCCTTGAAGCCGATATTTTATATCCCTTGAATTCGGAATGGCTGATAAAAAATCATAATCATAATTTTCTAAGAGCGCTGCCTCAAATTCGGCTTTTGTGCAAAGTCCGAGACTTATAAGTTTGTCCTCAATCATTTCTACTGAGTATCCTTCGGGGATAGTTACCGAAACTGTGTTCTTTTTTGCGCCATCTTTTGCAAGCGTTTTAAATATGCTGTTAAGTGAAGCGTTTTTGTCAATCTTAAATGTTCCGTAGCGGAGTTTTCCGCGGTAGGGGGAGACAAAAAGCCTTGCAAGAAAATATGATTTGCTTTTTATTAGTCCGTTTTCCTTTAAAACTTCCGAAATTTGCACAGAATTTGCACCCTCGGGAATAGAAATGGAAACAGCACCCTTTTTTAAAGCGTGTATTAAGTTGTTTGCTAAAACTAATATTAAAATTGCAATAGCAAGTTTAAAAACAAAAGATTTTCTTTTTCTTTTCATATTTTTCCTACCATACAAAATCAAATTCCAAATCGCCTATACGCACAGTATCGCCCTCTTTTATGCCCTTTTCAATCAAAGCATCTATAACCCCGCGGTTTTTAAGAGCACTCTGGAAAAATTGAAGGCTTTCGCTGTCAGAAAAATTAACGCTTGAACCGACAGCTTCAATCCAACTGCCCGAAATGACATAAACACCGTCTTCAATAGTAACATCGAAGCCCTTATCAGTTTTGTCAATGAAATTGTCCTCAAAAATTTCCATTTCCGGCTCAAATTCGCGGATGGGCGGAAGTTTAGAAAGTACCTCCTGAGTGTATTTCATAAGTTCTGAAACACCTTTGTTTGATGCGGCGGAAATGGGGAATACCTTGTACCCGCGTTTTTCCATTTCTTTTTTGAATTCTTCATAAATTTTTTCATCTGTTAAAATATCTATCTTGTTTGCTGCAATAATCTGCGGACGATTTTCCAAATCCAAACTGTATTTTTTAAGTTCTTCATTTATAATATCAAAATCGGATATGGGGTTTCTGCCCTCGATTCCGGATATGTCAACGACATGGATTAAGAGGCGGGTGCGTTCAATGTGGCGTAAAAACTCGTGTCCAAGACCTGCGCCGGTGCTTGCACCCTCAATAATTCCGGGGATATCTGCAAGAACAAAGCTCATGCCTTCACCCAAAGAGACAACACCTAAATTGGGTACAAGGGTAGTAAAATGGTAATTTGCAATTTTTGGAGCCGCCTTTGTGGTAACTGAAAGCAGTGTGGATTTTCCGACATTAGGAAAGCCTAAAAGTCCCACATCTGCAAGAAGTTTGAGTTCAAGAATGACTTCGCGCTCAGCACCCTTTTGACCGTTTTTGGCAAAATTCGGCGCTTGGCGCGTGGGAGTTGCAAAATGAGCGTTTCCCCAGCCGCCGTTTCCGCCCTTTGCAAGGCAAACCGCTTTTTTTGTATCGCATATGTCGGCGAGTATCTTGCCGCTTTCTGCATCGCGTATGACAGTGCCTTTGGGTACTTTTATAACGGTGTCAGCACCGTTTTTTCCGTTCATATGCTTGCCCATTCCGCCTCCGCCGTTTTCGGCAGTATATTTTCTTTTATATTTAAAATCCATAAGAGTAGTAAGTGCGTCGTCTGCCAGGAAAAGTACATTTCCGCCCTTGCCTCCGTCACCGCCGTCGGGCCCGCCTGCTGCTACATATTTTTCGCGGTGAAATGCAATAGCACCGTTTCCGCCATTACCAGCCTTTATATAAATTTTTGCTTTATCAGTAAACATAATAAATCTCCCAAAATGAAATATACAATTATTCTATCACAAAATGCGGAATTTGTAAATAATTACTTTTAAGACAGGGGGATAAGCACGAAGAAAAAGGGTATTTCATATAATTTTTTGAGGTGATTTATATGTTTTTCTTGATGGAAATTCTGCAAAAGATATTTTTGATGTTGGGATTTGTGAGCAGCAGCACATTTCCGAGGCCGCTTTCTGAAAAGGAGGAAAAAAAATATATAAAATTGCTTGAAGAAGGCGATGAGAATGCAAAAAATGTGTTAATAGAGCATAATTTACGATTGGTTGCGCATATTGCGAAAAAATATGCAAGCGATAAAGAGAGTATGGACGATTTGATTTCGGTAGGTACAATAGGGCTTATAAAGGGAATAAACACTTTTGACTCAAAAAAGACCTCAAAACTTACTACATATATTGCACGCTGCATTGAAAATGAAGTCCTTATGATGCTTAGAGTTTCAAAAAAAAATTCGCCCGAAATATCTATCGAAGAATGTATAGGGACGGATAAAGAGGGAAACAATATGACCTTTGCCGATATTTTGGCGGCAGAAAACGAGGATGTTTTCGATACAATAGCATTAAAATCTGACATAAAAAAGCTTTATGAGGCGATAGACGAGGTGCTTACAGAGGATGAGAAAAATATTTTAATCTGGCGGTTCGGACTCGATAACAAAAAGCGCAGAACTCAAAAACAAATTTCAAAAATATTAGGTATTTCACGCTCGTATGTATCAAGAATTGAGAAGCGTGCCATAAAAAAACTGTATGAAAAAATAAAGGAATAGTTTTGGTTGCGAAAGAAAAAAATAATATGCAAAGGAGGAATAAATTATGCAGGAAATAAGAACAGACCTCGCCATAGAAGCTCATGAGATGTGCAGCCGCGAAAAGGCTGAAAAACACCATTTGGATGGAATAGACGTCTCGGAATATCGCGAAGGCGAAGTTTTTGTAACAAAAATAACGGTAAAAGATGAGCAGGGAAGCAAAATTTTAGGAAAGCCGGAGGGTAATTATATAACTCTTGAAATACCAAATCTTAAATACTCTGACGAGGCATATGAAAGCGCATGTAAAGAAATTGCAGAGCAAATAGGAAAACTTGCAAAAATAGATAGCAATACAAAAACACTTGTTGTAGGCTTGGGGAATAAGTATATAACCCCAGATGCATTAGGACCTAAGGCAGTATCTTATCTTGTGGTTACAAATCATATAAAGCAGGGGAATGACTTTTTAGGAGATGATTTTGGCAAAGTGTGCGCGTTAGTGCCGGGGGTTTTAGGAACAACGGGTATAGAAACAACCGATATTATAAAAGGAGTAGCAGACAGGATAAAACCTGACCTTGTAATTGCGGTTGACGCACTTGCATCACGCAGTATGGACAGAATTTCAAACACTATCCAAATTTCCGACACAGGCATAAATCCGGGCTCAGGAGTTGATAATAAGCGCGACGGCATAGACGAAAAAGCAATAGGCGTAAAGGTGATTGCAATAGGCGTCCCAACGGTGGTTGACGCAGCAACGGTTGCCTCGGACAGTATAGACGCGGCACTCGGTGAAGAAAATGGAGATTTGGATAAAACAAGCCGTGAAAAAATCTATCAGGCTCTTGCCAAAAATGTCGGAAATATGATGGTAACGCCAAAGGATATAGACTCTGTAATCGAAAAGGCGTCGAAAACGGTTGCAAACGGAATAAATTTAGCGCTTCATAAAAATATTAGCTTGGGGGAGATAGAAAGCTACATTAGTTATTGACATAATTCGTTTTTTGGGGTAAAATTACTGTATGTGCAAAATTTTTAAAAAGAGGAAATGCTATGATAAAATCGCTTTTGATAAATGACAATATTACTTTAAATTATATACCGATGACAAAGCTGAAAACGACAACAATCGGCATATATTTACAGAGAAAACTAAAAAGGGAAGAGGCGTCAAAAAACGCACTTTTGCCGCATATTTTAAAAAGCGGCTCGAAGCTGTGCAAAAACCGCGAAGATACAGAGCATTATCTTGAAAATCTTTATGGCGCAAAGATGTCGGCAGGGATTTCAAAAAAAGGCGATGCGCATATTTTGTGTTTTGAGGGTGAGACTATTTCGGATAGCTTTGCTCCAAACGGAGAAAAGCTCACAATCGGACTTTTAAAGCTTTTGCTCTCAGTGCTTTTTGCCCCAAAAGACGAATTTGATGAGGATAGCTTTTTGACCGAACGGCAAAATTCAATTACGAAAATTGAGAGCGTAATAAATGATAAACGCATTTATGCCAACTACCGCTGTCAGGAAGAAATGGCAAAAGACGATGTTTTCAGTATTCCGAGACTCGGATATAAAGAGGATATGTCAAAAATAACGAAAGATGAGCTATATTCTTATTACAAAGATATTGTGACAAATTCTGCGATTGATATATATATCTGCGGAGAAACTGATATTTCAGAGATTGAGAAAGAGATAATGGACTGTGTTAAGGACATTAGCTTTAAGAAAGCGGATATGCCAAAAAGCAATATTCTGTATGGCAAAGAAAAAGTAAATTTTGTGACAGAAAAGTTTAATGTAACGCAAGGCAAGCTTTCTATGGGATTTTTGACACACACAAAAGCAACGGATAAAGAAATACCTGCGCTTGTGTTGTCAAATACGATTTTTGGCGGTGGCGCGCAGAGCAAGCTCTTTAATAATGTTCGCGAGAAATTGAGCCTTGCATATTACGCAGGTTCAGTTCTCAATCGTGCAAAGGGTTTTCTTACTGTAAATGCAGGCATTGAAACAGAGAATTTTGAAAAGACGAAGTCGGAAATTCTTTTTCAGCTTGAAGAAATGAAAAAGGGAAATATAACAGACTTTGAGATTGAGGCGAGCAAGAATTTTATTATAAATAGTTTAAATTCCTATGACGATGACCAATTTGAAATGATTTCTTATTACCATAATGAAAAGGTAATAGGCTCAAATATGGAAATCGAGGAATATAAAAACAGTATTTTAAAACTTACAAAGGAAGATATTGTTAAGGCAATATCAAAGGTAACACTTGATACAGTTTATTTCATTACAGGGACGGAAAAAGAGTATGGAGAAAATAATTGATAAATATTCGGGCGAATGTGTTTATTTTGAAAAGGATAAAAGCGGACTTTCCATTTATATTATGCCCAGAGCAAATTATACGGGGAGTTATGCCATTTTTGCGACAAAATACGGCTCCGTTGATTCGGAATTTGTTGTTCCGGGCGAGAAAAATGTAACAAAAGTCCCCGACGGTATTGCACATTATCTTGAACATAAGATGTTCGACCAACCTGACGGGAGTAATGTTTTCGACAAGTTTTCACGCTACGGCGGAGAGGCAAACGCATTTACAAGCTTTAATATGACGGCTTATCTCTTTTCTGCAACAGAACATTTCTACGAAAATCTTGAAACACTTATGGATTATGTGCAGTCACCGTATTTCACGGAGGAAAGCGTAAAAAAGGAGCAAGGAATAATTGCCCAGGAAATAGGTATGTACGACGATAATGCGCCATGGCGTTTGTTTTTTAATTTCCTGGGACTTTTGTATCATAATAATCCCGTTAAAATTGATATAGCAGGGACAGTAGAGAGTATCGCTAAAATTAACAAAGACCTATTGTATAAGTGTTATAACACATTTTATAATCTTTCAAATATGACGCTTTTTGTAACAGGTAATTTAGAACCAGAAAAAACGCTTTCGGTAATCAAAGAAGGCATAAAAAATTCAAATCCTTATCAAGAGGAGATAAAAAGAATATATCCTGATGAACCGAAAACGGTATGTGCCAAATACAAAACCCAGAAAATAAGCGTCGCAAGCCCGATGTTTATGATAGGGTGGAAGGATAATGATGTAGGATTTACAGGCAAGAAGCTTCTTAAAAAATCAATCGAGATGGAAATTTTGCTTGAAATGATTTTTGGAAAAGGTTCGCCTCTTTATAATGAGCTTTACTCTGCGGGGCTTATAAATCAGAGCTTTTCCTATGAATATGCGCCTCAGGAGAATTATGCATATACAATGATTGAGGGACAGAGCAAAAATCCGAAAGAAGTGTATAATAAGGTCAATTCGCACATCAGGGAAATTAAAGAAAAAGGACTCAAAAAAGATGATTTTGAGCGTATTAAAAAGGTTATATGGGGCGATTATATCCGTTCCTTTAACGATATAGAGGGTTATGCACATTCTTTTATAACAATGCATCTTTTGGGAATAAACTACTTTGATTATTATGAAGAATATCAAAAAATAACATTTTCTGATATTTTAAAGAGGTTTTCTGAGCAGTTTTGTGAAGATTTGTGCGTAATGTCTGAAATACAACCAGATACGGAGGAATAAAAAATGCAGGTAACAAATGATATAAAGTATATCGGAGTAAATGACAGAGAAATTGACCTTTTTGAGGGTCAGTTTATGGTAGAAAACGGTATGGCATATAATTCGTATGTAATTATTGATGAGAAAATTGCTGTTTTTGATACTGTTGATAAGAATTTTGGCGATGAGTGGTTTAAGAACCTTGAAAATGCACTTGCAGGGAGAACACCTGACTATTTAGTCGTTTCACATATGGAGCCTGACCACTCCGCAAATATCGCAAATTTTGCAAAAAAGTATGAAAGTGCAAAGATTGTGGCAAGCAATCAGGCATTTACTATGATGAAACAGTTTTTCGGCACAGATTTTGCGGATAGAAAAATTGTTGTAAAAGAAGGGGATACTTTAAATCTCGGAAAACATGAGCTGACCTTCTATACCGCACCTATGGTGCATTGGCCGGAAGTTATTGTAACATATGACAGCTTTGATAAAGTGCTTTTTTCCGCAGATGCATTCGGAAAATTCGGAACTACCGATACAGATGAGGATTGGGCATGCGAGGCACGCAGATACTATTTTGGGATAGTAGGGAAATATGGCGTTCAGGCAAATGCACTTTTAAAAAAGGCGTCGAATTTGGAAATTAATATAATTTGTCCGCTACACGGCCCTGTACTTTCGGAAAACCTTGAATATTACTTAAATCTTTATAATACTTGGACTTCATACGGCATTGAAACTGATGGAGTTGTAATATGCTATACATCCGTCTATGGCGGAACAAAGGCTGCTGCCAAGCTTTTAGCTAAAACTTTGGAAGAGGCAGGCTGTCCAAAAGTTGCGGTAAATGATTTGGCAAGATGCGATATGGCAGAGGCAGTTGAAGACGCTTTCAGGTATGGAAAAATAGTGCTTGCGACTACTACATATAATGCTGAGATATTCCCGTTTATGAGGACTTTTATAGAGGAGCTGAAAGA
>DMLG01000068.1 GCA_003453455.1 Clostridiales bacterium | reverse complement strand
TTCAACGGGTGAGGTTTTCGCCTGTGAGCTTAAAAAGGATAGCTCCGTTTTAAATGAAATTGCAAGGTATGCACCGAGTGAGGTGATACTCAATCCTGCCGCAAAAACCCAGTTTGAAAGGGATATTGTGTCCCGTATAACAGAGGCTGTTACAGAGTATGACGACGCCTTTTTTGAAACTGATATAGAGTGTATAGCGCGCCAGTTTAAAAGAGATGCACAGGCGTTATCTGAAAGAACTGATGCATTAAAATCGGCAGTCTGCGCTATGATACGGTATTTAGAGCATACTCAAAAAGCGCATGTTGATTGCATTGATACGATTACACTTTATGATGCGGGTGAATTTTTGGAAATGGATTTTGCCACGCGCAGAAACCTGGAAATAACCGAAACTATGCGCGATAAAGCGAAAAAGTATTCACTTTTGTGGGTTTTGGACAGAACAAAAACCTCAATGGGTGCAAGAAAACTAAAACAATGGCTTGAAAAACCGCTGATAAATGCGGTCAGTATAAATAACAGACTTTATGCTGTAAAAGAGCTTAAAGAAGATATAATGCTTGCAGATGATTTTGCAGCGGTACTTTCAAAAATCTATGATATCGGCAGGATAACGAACAGGATTTCTTTAAACACCGCGGCACCCAAAGACCTGGTGGCGCTTAAAAACTCGCTTTTGGCGCTTCCCGAGCTTAACTATTTGCTATCTAAAACAAAATCGCCGATGCTTTCACAGCTAAATAAAGATTTTGATATTATGTCGGATATAGCGAAGCTTTTGCAAATCAGCATAAATGATGATGCGCCTATATCATTGCGTGACGGTGGTATTATAAAGGACGGCTATAATGAAGAGCTTGACGAGCTCAGGAAAATAAGCAAAGACGGCAGAGCTTGGATTTTGGGTACAGAAGCGGAGGAAAGGGAGGCAACAGGCATAAAAAATCTAAAAATCAGCTACAACAAGGTTTTTGGATATTACATAGAAGTAACGAAATCTAATTCCGATATGGTTCCCGATTATTACATAAGAAAGCAGACTCTTGTTAATGCAGAGCGGTATATAACGCCCAAGCTTAAAGAGATGGAGGACAAGGTTTTAGGTGCGACGGAGAGAATTACAGAGCTTGAAATACGCCTGTTCGATGAAATAAGACAAAAAATCGGAGAAGAAATTGACAGGCTGAAAAAGGTTTGTGACATAATCGCCAAAGTAGATGTTTTGCAGTCGCTTGCGCAGGTTGCGTTTAAACTTGGATATAGCATGCCTGAGGTTTTGGATAAGGGCGGAATTACCATAAAAGACGGAAGACACCCTGTTGTTGAGAGGACTTTAAAAGATACTATGTTTGTCCCGAACGACACAGAGATGGATGAGGAAGAAAATCGTGAGCTTATTATAACAGGTCCGAATATGGCAGGAAAATCAACATATATGCGCCAGGTTGCGCTCATAACTTTAATGGCACAGATAGGCAGTTTTGTTCCTGCAAGCTATGCAAAAATCGGAGTTGTTGATAAAATCTTTACCCGTGTCGGAGCTTCTGACGATATAGCGCAGGGACAGAGTACATTTATGCTTGAAATGGTCGAGGTTTCAAACATTTTGAAAAATGCGGGTGCAAAATCACTTGTAATTTTAGACGAAATTGGAAGAGGCACTTCTACATATGACGGTCTTGCAATCGCGTGGGCTGTTGCGGAATTTATGGCAGAAACCGCAAAATCCAAAACCCTCTTTGCAACGCATTATCATGAGCTTACAGGACTTGAAAATGATTTTCCGTCAATAAAAAACTATTCTGTTGCAGTAAAAAAACACGGTGACGATATAACCTTTTTGCGCAAAATCATAAGAGGCGGAGCGGATGACAGCTACGGAATAGAGGTTGCGGCGCTTGCAGGTGTAAAAAAGAGCGTAATCGAAAGAGCAAAACAGATTTTGAAAATGGTTGAAAATGAAGATATGGAATCTGCGCACGCACGAAAAAAGACTGAATTTATGCCGCAAATAGGAATTGAGGATCAAACGGCACTCGATATTTTTGAAGAATTAAAAGCTATGGATGTTACGACATATACGCCTATTGAAGCGCTTAATAAGCTTTATGAAATGGCAAAGCGTGCTAAAAACTGAAAATGAGGTATAAAAATGGGAATTATAAATCTTCTGCCTCCTGAAATTTCAAATAAAATTGCCGCGGGCGAAGTGGTTGAAAGACCTGCATCGGTGGTTAAAGAGCTTGTGGAGAACGCAATCGACGCAGGTTCAAATGTCATAAGTGTTGAGATTAAAAAGGGCGGAATTACTTACATAAGAGTAACCGATAACGGATGCGGTATGGCGCGTGAGGATGCAGAAATTGCATTTTTGAGACATGCGACAAGCAAGATACAAAAGGAAGAGGACTTAGACGCAATTTATACCCTTGGATTTCGTGGGGAGGCACTTTCAAGTATCGGTGCAGTTGCGATGGTAGATTTATATACAAAGCGTACAGGGGACGAAGAGGGAACATATGTAAATGTAGCAGGCGGCACTATAAATGTGGCTGAGGGAAAAGGTATGCCCAACGGCACAACTGTTGCCGTTAATAATCTTTTCTTTAATACTCCTGCAAGAATGAGGTTTTTAAAGCGTGACGCAAGCGAAGCGGCACTTGTGACGGATATTATGGAAAGGTTTATTTTGTCGCATCCGGAAATATCTTTTAGATATATATTAGACGGGAAAGATAAGTATTTTACAGCAGGCGACGGAAAGCTTACGGGTGCTGTGTATGCAGTTTACGGAAAAAATTATGTGAATTCTATTATTCCGGTTGAGTATGAAACCGAGACGCTTAAAATATCGGGAGCAATAGGAAAGAGCGATGTGGCAAGACCTAACAGAAGCTACCAAAGTTTTTTTGTGAATAAAAGATATGTAAAAAGTCTTAAAATTTCAAATACGCTTAGCTTAGCATACAAAAATCAGATAATGATCGGCAAACACCCAATGGCAATTTTGAATATAGAAATAAACCCCAAGTTTACAGATGTCAATGTGCATCCGACAAAACTCGAAGTTAAGTTTTCAAATGAAGAAGAGGTTTTAAGAGCAATATATCATTGTGTGCAAAATGCACTTTATGCAGTCCCGAATGTTCCCCAAATTGAGCGTATAAAGCCTGAAAAAAGCGAATTTGTTCGTGACAAAATCACAACAGCTTTTCAAGCGCAGATAAAACCTGAGCCGAAAGAGCAGGAAAAAAGTACGAAATTTACCTATGCCGGGGACATTAAATGGGATGAGCAAGGCAAAAAAGGCAAGAAAAAATCGGAATATGCCTTAAATACCGATAGCGAGTATTTTGTAAAGAAGCAGGAGGAAATAGTAGATACATTTCGTGGAATAGAAGAATTAAAAGAGCGAAAGGTATCGGAAGCGGCAGCAGATAATATAAAAATTGACATTCTGACAAAGATAGAACGCGAAAATTCTGCGGAAGGTGTGATTTCTGGGCAAAATTGGGGATTTGACGAGAAAGATGTTAAAATCATAGGTCAGGTATTTAATACTTATATTATTGCGCAGTCGGGGGATATGATGATAATTGCCGACCAGCATGCGGCACATGAGCGGCTCAAATATGAGGAGCTTAAAAGGGAGCTTGAAAAGCGAGAAGTTACATCTCAGCTTTTATTAGTGCCTGTTGTTATAGACCTTTCGGCAAGTGAGATGCAAACATATCTTCAAAATGCAAAGAGCTTTTCTGATATGGGCTTTGAAATAGAGGAATTTGGAAATAATGCGCTTCTTTTGCGTGCGACTCCCGAAACCTTGGATGAAGAGGGGCTAAAAGGACTTGTGATTGAGCTTATAGACCAATTTGCGGATAGCAGACAGGAAATAATTTCCGACAAAATGCAAAGAGCGTTATATACAATCGCCTGCAAGGCGGCTGTCAAGGCAAATCATAAATTTGACAATAAAGAGCTTGAAATGCTTTTAAAAGAAATCCTTGCACTCCAAAATATAAATACCTGCCCTCACGGAAGACCGATAATTATTACTATGTCAAAAAAAGAGCTTGAAAAAGAGTTCAAGAGGATTGTGTGATGATACCGGCAGTCATTGTAGCAGGGGCAACTGCATCAGGAAAAACTGCACTTTCTATTGAGCTTGCAAAAAGGCTTAAAGGTGAGATTGTATCCTGTGACAGTATGCAGATTTATAAGGGAATGGATATCGGGACGGCAAAGCCGACAAAGGCTGAAATGCAGGGCATTCCGCATCATATGATTGATATTTTGGAGCCATCGCAAAGTTTTTCGGTTGCTGAATTTTGCGATATGGCAAGAACAAAAATTTCGGATATTGCAAATTGCAAAAAACTGCCCATTTTAACGGGAGGAACGGGACTTTATATCGACTCCCTGATAGAAAATATAGATTTTGCAGAGGAAACCGGAAAACCCGATATAAGAAATGAGCTTTTCGCTCTTTCTGAGAAAGAGGGAAAGGATGCAGTCTATGAAATTCTTTTGAAAATTGACCCTGAATATGCCAAAATTGTGCACCCGAACAATGTAAAACGGGTGATAAGGGCGATAGAATTCTATAAAACGACGGGTATGACTGTTACCGAGCATAACAAATTACCAAAAACCCCTATTTATAAATATGCTTATTTTTGCATTGCTTGGGATAGAGAAGTGCTTTATGACCGAATAAATAAAAGGGTTGATGAGATGATAGAGAGTGGGCTCTGCGATGAGGCAAGGACTCTTTATGAAAAGTACGGACGGGCAAATCTTACAGCCCTTTCAGGTATAGGATA
>DMLG01000147.1 GCA_003453455.1 Clostridiales bacterium | reverse complement strand
ACTTCTTTTGCAAATCCCATTTCGTGTGTCACAACAACCATTGTCATACCTTCTTTTGCAAGCCTTTTCATAACATCCAAAACTTCCCCCACCATTTCAGGGTCAAGCGCCGATGTTGGCTCGTCAAAAAGCATAACATCAGGCTTCATACAAAGAGCCCGCACGATTGCAATTCTCTGTTTCTGACCGCCTGAGAGCTGTGAGGGATATGCGTCTTTTCTATCTGCAAGTCCAACTGTGTTTAAAAGGGCAATTGCCTCTTTTTCCGCTTCTTCCTGCGATTTTTTAAGAAGTTTTGTCGGGGCAAGCGTCATATTTCTTAAAACTGTCATATGAGGAAAAAGATTGAAATGTTGAAATACCATTCCCATTTTCTGCCTGTGCAGATTTATATTTGTTTTGGGATTTGTTATCTCTTTTCCTTCAAATGTGATTGTTCCTGAGGTTGGGACCTCCAAAAGATTTAATGAGCGCAAAAATGTCGATTTACCGGAACCAGACGGTCCTATCACAACGACAACCTCACCTTTTTTTATCCCAGTTGTAATGCCATTTAATGCCTTTATTGTTCCATTATTATAGTGCTTTTTAAGGTCTTTTACCTCTATCAAGTAATTATCTTTCACTTTTTCTCAGCCTCCTCTCCATTATGCCAAGCAGCTTTGTTAAAAGCATTACTATTGCAAGATAGATTAAAGCCGTAAGTAAAATTGGATTTACCTGGTCATATGTAGTATTCTTGATTTGATTTGCTGCTTTTGTAAGGTCAGTAACGGCAACATACCCTGCAACCGATGTTTCCTTTAAAAGCGCAATCATTTCATTTCCTATTGCCGGAAGCACATTTTTGAAAGCTTGCGGCAAAATTATTTCCTTCATAGTTTGCAGACGCGAAAAGCCCAATGAGCGCCCCGCTTCCATCTGCCCGGGGTCAATTGCCATTATGCCGGAGCGTATCGTTTCTGCCACATATGCGCCCGAGTTTATACCAAATGTAAGCGTTGCGACCCATGTCCCGTCTTTTGCCGATACAAATATGATGAAAAAGGATATAAGGAGCTGAACAACAACCGGCGTTCCTCTTATTACTGTGAGATATATGTTGCACAAAATATCAAAGAGTTTAAGCTTCTTATTTCCATCTGCAAAGACCTTTATCATTGCAACTATTGTTCCTATTACAACGCCTATTGCCAATGCCCCAAATGTTATTATGATAGTTTTTTCCAAGCCATCTATAATCGTCTTATATCGGTCTGATACGATAAAGGTCTGGTAAAGCCTTGCAATCCATTTATCAATCCATTCCATAAACATTTCCTCTCAATTTAAAAGGCGATACGGCACAAGCCGTACCGCCTTAATCTGCAACTATTTTTAGTCTACAACAAGGTCGTACTTTTCAAAAATCTTTGCAAGCGTACCGTCTGCTTCAAGTGCTTCAAGTGCTCCGTTTATCTTCTCAGTAAGCTCGTCGTTGCCAAGTTGTAATGCAATAGCATATGCTTCTTCTGTAAGCGCTTCGTCCAAAACAACAGTTGCTCCTTCTTGCTCAGCAGAAAGTGCCTTTGCAACTGCGTTATCTACAATAACAGCATCAGCCTTGCCGGCCTTTAATGACGCAACAGCCTCAGAAGCTGTTTTGAAGGACTGGATTTCATACCCATTGTCAAGCAGATACTGCTCTCCTGTTGTTCCTTCCTGACAAGCTATCATCTTGCCTTCAAGGTCATCCTTACCTTTTATTTCGCTATCAGCTGTTACTATTATGGATTGAGAAGCCTTAAAGTAGTTATTTGAGAAGTTCATACTCTTTCTTCTCTCGTCTGTTGCTGTGATACCTGCAACTGCCATATCATACTTACCTGTTGCTGCACCTGTTAAAGCTGCATCAAAATCAATGTTTGTGATTTCAAGGTTATACCCAAGATATTCTGCAATTGCCTTCGCCATATCGATATCCGCACCAACGATTTCTTTACCTTCAAGGTATTCAAAGGGCTTAAACTCTGCATTTGTTGCCATTGTCAATGTCGGCAAATCAGGATTAGCCTCATTGTCTGCCTTCTTTCCGCAACCGGAAAGTGCAGAAACCGCCAAAACCATAGCAGCCATCATAGATACAACTTTTAAAATATTTTTTTTCATTTTCAAATCCTCCTCAAAGATTTAATAATTCTTGCACATTATAACAAATCATTTATAATTATGCAAGTGTTTTTTACAAATTTTCCAAATTTATACTCTTACTATTTCCCGACACAGAAGCTATGAAAAATCTCCGAAACGATATCATCAGACACAGTTTCGCCGGTAATTTCACCAAGAAAATCAATGGCCTCATTGATGTCAAGCGCAGCAATATCCTGAGGCATACCGCATTCCAACTGCTTTTTTGCGCGTGTAACTGCCTCATTTGCTCCGTTAAGCGCCGCCAAATGTCTCAAATTCGTAATAATTGCCGTTTCGCCAAATTCAATTTCCGCAAAATTATACATTTTTTTGATTATTTTTGAAAGCCTTGATATCCCACTCCCTGTCTTTGCGCAAATTTCAACATCGCAAGGCAAATTTTCTGTTTTTATGTCCGCCTTATTTGCAACAGTTATACATTTTTTATCCTTTATAAGCTCTAAAAGAAGCTTATCCTCCAAGTCCTGCTTTTGGCTCAAATCCACAACAAAAAGAATCAATTCCGCCTCTTTTATCGCCCTTTTTGCCCGTTCAATTCCGATTTTTTCAACATCATCTTCTGAGGAGCGTATTCCTGCGGTATCTAAAAGCTTTAAAGGCACTCCGTCGAGATTTACAAATTCCTCTATGACATCACGGGTTGTTCCCGGAATATCGGTCACAATAGCTCTGTCCTCGCCTGCAAGGCAATTAAGAAGTGAAGATTTTCCTACATTCGGCTTTCCGATAATTGCGGTTTTTATTCCCTCTTTTAGCACTTTTCCGTTATCCTTCGTCGCTAAAAGCTCTAAAATTTCTTTTTCTCTTTCAGAAAGCGAGAGAATAATATCTTCCTTTGTTACATCCTCCAAATCCTCATCAGGATAATCTATTGCCACCTGCATTTGTGCTGCAAGGTGCACGAGATTATTCCGTATTTCAGATATTTTCTTAAACAAACCTCCCTCAGCCTGAAAAAGCGCATTTTTCCGTTCCGCCTCGGTTTTTGAGTTTATGATATCTATAACGCCCTCTGCCTGCGACAAATCAATTCTGCCGTTTAAAAAAGCACGCTTTGTAAATTCGCCCGCCTCTGCCGGAAAAGCGCCGCTTTCGATAAGAATATCCATAACTTTTTTCGATGCGGTAAAGCCACCGTGGGTGCTGATTTCAACAACATCTTCCCTTGTATAGGTTTTTGGCGCAAGCATAACCGTTACCAAAACTTCGTCGATTAAAGTACCATTTTTATCTACAATATGTCCGTAGTTCACCGTATGCGATTTTACATCTAAAAGGCTTTTTGCACCCTTAAAAACACTGTCACAAATCGCAAGCGCCTTATCACCGCTCACCCTTATCACAGAAATTCCGCCAAGACCGTTTGGAGTAGATACAGCAGCTATGGTTCTTGCGCTATTTTTCATTCAGAAGCTCCTTCAAAGCCGTCATAAATGACTCAATATTTGAAAAATGTTTATGGACAGATGCAAACCTTACATATGCCACCTCGTCAAGTTCTTTTAAGTGGCTCATAACCTTCTCACCTATTTCAGTTGATGTAACTTCTTTTGACATCATCTGATAAAGCTCGCTTTCGATTTTATCCGCCACATCTTCCATTTGCGCATAAGTTATGGGACGCTTTTCGCACGCTCTTATAAGACCTCTTACTATCTTCTCACGGTCATACGGCTGCCGTGAATTATCCTGCTTGACTACAACTAACGATATTGTTTCAAGCTTTTCGTAAGTTGTAAATCTCTTTTGACATTTTAAACATTCACGCCGTCTTCTTATTGATGTTCCGTCCTCCGCAGGGCGTGAGTCTATAACCTTACTTTCTGTAAATCCGCAGTACGGGCATTTCATAAGCCATTCCTCCTATATTTACCTTTTGCTCACATAATTATATGCTTTTAAAATCGCTATTTGCGTTTTTGCATCAAAAATTTCATTGTCCATTACCATTTCGGCAAGCCTTGAAATCGGAATTTTTTCAACTTCAACAAATTCACCCTGGTCAAGCTCCTGCCC
>DMLG01000029.1 GCA_003453455.1 Clostridiales bacterium | reverse complement strand
CCTTCACCAGTTTTCATTTCTGCAATTCTACCTTGGTGAAGTATGATACCACCAATTAATTGCACATCGAAATGTCTCATTTCTAGAACTCTTTTAGAAGCTTCTCTAACAACCGCAAATGCTTCTGGTAAGATGTCATCTAGAGTTTTTCCTTCTGCTAATTGAGCTTTAAAGTAATCTGTTTTTGCTCTTAATTCGGCATCAGATAGTTTTTCCATTTCTGGTTCTAAACTGTTAATTTTATTAACTAGAGGTTGAACTCTTTTAACTTCTTTTTCACTATAAGATTTAAATAATCCCATCTAATTTTGCCTCCTAATAATTTTATACAAATTGAAATATATCATTATTAAATAAAAATATCAACATATTTTTAAATTTTCTTTTATTGACGTAATAAATAATAAACAAAGCACGAGTAAACTCCCAAAGGTGGGTGTTCACTCGTGCCTCGAAACTTGCTTTACTCTTCGCTCATAAGGCATCTAAAATAAATAATTGCACAAGGAATTGTTATTACCAAGGCTGGCAACCACATATTCCTAAGGGAATCATTCTTTTGAATTATTCCCCAATACAGAAATTCAGGTACAAGTTGCCCTGCTACGAAGACGACGATACTCAATATACAAATTATTAGTCTTGTCCATGTAAATCCTTTTTTTCGAAATTTCCGTATAGTAACGATTATACTCTGAATAGCAAATGTTATAAATGCTGCAGAATATACATATACGAAAAATCCTATGAAAAGTCTTATGATAGTAAAAAAAACATTTGAGTAATCTACCATAAATGCATGGTACATGAACAAACAAAATGCTCCACCGTACACTATGAGTAAAAAAATAATTATGATGTCGCACCAGTCGTCTGAGGAGTTAAAGTAGTTTTGATCGTTTCGCATATAGCGTACCTCCCTTTCTTCTTGCATGGTTTTATATATATGTAAAACAGACATTAGTCTGTGAGGTTTTTTGAAACAATCTATTATTATTTTAACATATTTTTGTTATTTAGTCTACATAAAATCGCCTCATATAATTAATTATATGAGGTGTGGCTTTTAGTATCCTAATATTGATCCTATATCATAAATATAATTCCTTTGATCTATTGCAACAATTGAATCACTATCTTCTTTTTCTTCATAAACTCTAACTACATTTTGCAGTTTTACTATGTTTTTTAAATCTTTTATTTTTCCTTCTGAAGTGCAATCTCCAATTAAATTTAAAAATTCAGTATATTCAACTGTACCATCTTCTAGTAACATTAATAAAGCAGAATCTTTTGTACTATCTCCAAATCTTCCAAATTTAAAATCTACTATTTTTCCAGTTGTTCCAGTAAGTTCATTTTTTTCTCCTAGTTTTAATCCTACTTGATATTGGCTTTCAATTAATCCATATTGTTCTAGTAAATCTTGTTGCTCTTTAGTCATTGTGATATATATTTTTCCTTTTTGAGTAAGTTCTAATGTGAAAAATCTTTCTCTAGATAATAGTCTATATTTTGCTCCATCGTCCATATATACTTGCATACCATCTATTATTGAAGGAACTTCAAACTCTGAAGAATTTGAAGTATTTTCTTTTTTTTCTTCTTTATTATCTGAAGAATCGTTACTGCCTTCATTTGAAGGAATAGATATATTTTCATTTTCGTGGGAAACTATATTATTTGGGACAATTTTGGTTTTCTGAAATGGAAATGGTTTCTTTGTTATTATAAACCATCCTGCAAATCCTATTATTGCTATTAATAAGAAAACTAAAAGTAGTTCTCCTTTTATTTCTCCTTTATCTTTTCTCATATTCTCTCCTATTTTATTAACTCATTTACTCTTTCTTTAAATAGGTCTCCTCTTTGGTAAGCATTTTTGAACATATCAAAACTTGTAGAGGCCGGCGAAAGTATCACAGTATCTCCGTCTTTTGCAAGGCTATGCGCTGTATTTACAACCTCTTCATAAGTTTTACACCTGATTATTTTTACATTATTCTCGTGATTTTTAAGCGCCGCCTCTATTTTATCTGCCGTCTTTCCGATAAGTATTAAAATTTTAACCTTTTCCGCAAGCGGCTTGCCCAAATCATCATACGGGATTCCTTTATCTTTCCCGCCTGCTATTAAAATAACCTTATTTTTGAATACTTTTAAAGTATTGATTGTTCTGTTAGGACTCGAATCAATAGAGCTGTTATAATAGCTCACTCCATCCAAAACCCGTACAAGCTCAATTCTATGTTCAACTCCGCCAAAGGTTTTTGCAACTTCTAAAATTGCCTCGTCTTTTGCCAAGCCCTCAACAGCGGCAATAGCTGCCATATAGTTTTCCACATTATGCATACCGGGAATTTTTATGTCGGAGATTTTCAAAACAGGTTTTCCGCCCCTTAATATTACTCCTTCTGATAAAGTTACATAAGCGTCTTTTTTTGAGGAAAAATCTAAAAGTGCACCCTTTGCTTCCTTTCCGATTTTTTGGGTTTCCTCATTTGACGCATTAACTATAAGTCTATCCTCCTTTGTTTGATAGAGCATTATATTCTTTTTTGCATCTATATACTCCTTATAATCCTTATGCATATCCAAATGATTTGGGGTAATATTAGTAATTACCGCAATATGCGGAGATTTTCGCATAGTATGCAGCTGGAAGCTTGAAAGCTCCAATATGGCTATATCGGAGGATGTCATATTTTCCGCATCGCAAAGGAGTGGTTTTCCTATATTTCCGCCAAGCCATACCTTATATCCGCTTTTTTCTAAAATTTTATAAATAAGCGTTGTAGTTGTCGTTTTGCCGTCACTACCCGTTACCGCTATTATTTTTGCAGGGCATACATCAAAAAAGACCTCCATCTCGCTCGTAACGATACTGCCCTGCGCCCGGGCTTTTAAAAGCGCTGGATTATCAAACCGCAGCCCCGGTGTTTTAAAGATTATTTCGCCTTCCAATTTGTCAAGATAATTGTCCCCCAAAACCATTTCTACGCCAAGCTCAGACATTTCTTTAAAAACCTCGCCAAGCTCCTCTTTTGTGCGCTTATCGTATGCTGTAACAACCGCGCCCGCTTCCTTTAAATATTTAATAAGTGGTCTATTCGATATTCCAATACCGATAACCGCTATTTTTTTACCTTTTACGCTTTTTTTAAATTCTTCTATATTCATAAAAACATAGCCTCCCGAGCCAAATTATAAGTATTATACCACATTTTTACAAAATTAACAATAAAAATGCAAAAAAAGGA
This sequence comes from Clostridiales bacterium, assembly GCA_003453455.1. Classification (GTDB taxonomy): domain Bacteria; phylum Bacillota; class Clostridia; order UBA1381; family UBA1381; genus UBA1738. The sequence continues at coordinate 6,330 of DMLG01000029.1, read as the reverse complement.
CCTGAAAACAAGTCCCTTTTTATATTATTCTTCTGTCTTTTCCTCTTCTGCCTCTGATTCTTCTTCGACAGGCTCAGCTTTTTTTCTGGGTCTTCCGGGCTTTTTCGGAGCTTCCTCGCCAGCTGCCTCTTCTACCTTTTCAGCAGGTTCCTCCTCAACCTTTGTATCCTCTTTTTCGTCCTCTATAAACTTTTCAATGTCAACAGGAACAACTTCATCCTGAGGTACAGGCTCCTCTATAACTTTCTCCGGTTCTTCTGTAACAGGAGGTGCAATCAGCGCTCTTATTGAAAGGCTTATCTTGTTTGCATCCCAGTCAAGCGCAACAACCTTTGCTTCAACCTCTTCGCCTATTGTCAAGACATCTTCCGGTTTACCGATTTTTCTGTCTGCAATCTGTGAAATGTGGATAAGACCGTCAATATTCGGCATAATTTCCGCAAATGCACCAAACGGCATCATGCGCACAATTTTACACTTTACAACATCACCAAGATTAATTTTTGCTCTTGCTATAACCCAAGGATTGTCCTCTGCCTTCTTATATCCAAGCGAAATCTTCTTTGTTTCCTCATTTATATCCTTGATATAAACTCTCAAAACATCGCCTTCTGATACAACCTCTGATGGGTGCTTAATTTTATTCCATGAAAGTTCCGAAATATGAACAAGTCCGTCAACGCCGCCCAAATCAACAAATGCGCCAAAAGATGTTATTGATTTCACAACGCCCGAATACTCTTTGCCAATTTCAGCTTCCTCCCAGAACTTATCTTCTGCTGCCTTTTTCTCCTCTTCCAAAAGAACTCTAACAGAGCCGATTGCTCTTTTTCTTCTTTCGTCCATCTCTGTAATGCGGAATTTAACAACATTTCCCAAGAGAGTGTCAAGATTTTGAACATATCTTAGTGATGCCTGTCTTGCAGGTATGAACACCTGCATATCGTTAGACAAGACAATTACTCCGCCCCTTACAGCTTTTATAATCTTGCCTTCAAGAATTTCCTTATTCTCAAAAACCTCTTTCAATTTATTCCAGCTTTCCATAGCTACAACTTTTTTCCTTGAAAGGACAACCTTGCCCTCAGCGTCATTTACGCCTACTACGTAAACCTGGATTGTATCGCCCACCTTGACGATATCCGATGCCTTCAAATACGGATCGTCTGACAGCTGATCGACTGCAAGCTGACCATTGTACTTAAATCCGCCGAGGTCAACAATGACCTCATTGTTGCGTATCTCAACAACTGTTGCGTCAACAATATCTCCGTTATTCAAAGTTTTTGTTCCGTACTTTTCAAAAAGTTCGGCGAAAGATTCCTCATTTCTGATTTTTTCTTCCATTTTCGTAAAAACCTCCTCGATAGTCCGTGCCGGAGTTGACGCCCCCGCCGTTATGCCTATCTTTTTATTTTTTATATTCAAATTCTGAGGAATATCCTCAAAATTTTCAATAAGGTAAGTTTCAGGGCAATTTTCACTTGCTATCTTATATAACTTCCCTGTATTAGAACTTTCTCTGCTTCCTATTACAAGCATTATATCACTGCGCGATGAAAGCTCGTACGCCTCACTTTGCCTATCCTTGGTAGCACTACATATTGTATCAAAAATTACCACCTTTTTGCAAGCTTTTTCTATATTTTGTACTATTTGCACAAAAACATTTCTATTTATTGTAGTTTGTGCAACAATACATATAGGTTTATCGGCAAAATCCTTTGGCATTTCAAATTTTTCATCATATGTGATTATAGCGCTATCTGCGCACCATCCGTTTATGCCGATTACTTCCGGGTGATTTTTGTCACCTATTATAACTATTTTATACCCTTTTTCAAAATGCTCCTCAACAATTTTATGGATTTTTGCCACAAAGGGGCAAGTCAGGTCGATTATTTCTCTTCCTGCAAGCTCATCTATAATGCTTTTTTTTACCCCGTGAGTTCTTATAATGACCGAGGCATCTTTGGGTATTTCATCGGGATCTTCATAGGAAAAAACACCGTGTTTTCTGAGGTCTTCAACAACTCCGCGGTTATGAATAAGATGTCCCAAAGTTGCTATTTTCCCATCTTTTTCCTCTACAAGCTCATAGGTTTTGGAAACGGCTCGCTTTACTCCATAGCAAAATCCGGCTGTCTTCGCAATCTCAATACTCATTATTTATCACCCAAACCGTAAATGGTGTCCAAAATATTCTGGCTTAAAACCTGAAGCTTCTCCGAGCTCAGCTTCTGACCGTAATATTCATCAAAATACATAGGTTTTCCGTAAATTATTTTTAATTTGTGCATAAATCGGTATTCGCCCTCCACCTTAATGGGCACAACCGGAACTTTTGCATGTATTGCAAACATTGCAACACCGGGCTTTGCAGGAACCACCTCGCCTCTATCAATCCGTTTCCCCTCAGGGAAAATCATCATAACCTTTTCCTGCTTCAATATCGTAAGTCCTGTTTTAACCGCTCCAACATCGCCTTTTCCTCGATTTACAGGGAACGCACCCAAGGACCTTAATATGTATCCAAACGGTTTAAATTTAAATAGCTCCTTTTTGCCCATAAAGGTAAGTTGCCTTTTTGATGTAGCGGCAATAACTATCGGGTCATAGCATGACTTATGATTTGCTGCATAAATCACGCCACCGCTTTTGGGAACATTTTCTAATCCCACCGTTTTTATTCTGAACATAAATAAAAGCAGAAATCTTGCAAAAGCAAGCACACATCTGTAAAACATCACATTTTCTCCTTTGCAAGCTCCAAAATACGGTTTTTAACCTCATCTATTGTCATATCGGTAGAATCCACCAAAACGGCATCATCAGCCCTTTTTAGAGGTGCAAATTCACGCTCTGAATCGTTTTTATCGCGGTATTCAATATCTTTTTTAACCTGCTCAAAATCCGCAGTCTGCCCCTTTTCTTTAAGCTCCTTTAATCTTCGCATAGCGCGTTCTTCAACAGACGCTGTAAGGTAAATTTTAAGCTCTGCATCGGGAAGTACATATGTTCCGATATCTCTTCCGTCCATTATCACATTATTACCCTTTGCAAGCTCACGCTGCAAATCCACAAGTTTTAATCTTACAGCAGGAATTACGGCAATATCCGATGCACCAAGACTTACATCCGCCTCTCTTATACGCTTTGATACATCCTCTCCGCAAAGGAAAATACGCTGTCCGTCCTCATCATACCGTATATCAATATTGATTTTGTCCAAGATCTCCTTTGTAAAGGATTCCGCACAAATTTTAATCCCGTTTTCAATAGCATAAAGAGCAGAGGCACGGTACATCGCACCCGTATCTATATAAATAAATCCCATTTCCTTTGCCGCAAGCTTGGCAATAGAGCTTTTTCCCGCTCCTGCGGGTCCATCAATCGCAATTTTCATATTCTTATTCCTTTCTATGCATTTTCGCCTGCCAAAGCGCCCGTTGAAAATGCTATCTGCAAATTAAATCCGCCCGTATAGGCATCAACATCTATTATTTCACCTGCAAAATAAAGACCTTTTACCAATTTTGATTCCATTGTTGACGGATTTATTTCCGAAACCTTCACTCCGCCCGAGGTTATTATCGCTTCTTCTATCGGTCTTGCTGCGCATATATTAAGCGGCAATGCTTTTATCACTTTGCCAAGTGCTAATCTTTCAACCTTTGAGACCTTCGATGTTTCCTTATGTGCATCAACGCCAGCAAGCCTTATTATAACAGGAATTAAGGCTTTTGGCAATAGTTCCTCAAGAGAATTTATAAGGTGCCTTTTTGAGAATTTCTCAAAATCTCTTATAAGCCGCTTATCAAGCGTTGCGCTGTCAAGTGCAGGCTTTAAGTCGATATATGCGCGGCAGGGAATATTATTTTTAATATGTGCTGACGCTGATAAAACAATAGGTCCTGAAATTCCGAAATGGGTGAAAAGCATTTCTCCAAAATCGCTGTACAGTTTCTTTTCATTCATATCAAAAAGGCTAATCGACACATTTTTAAGGGTAAGCCCCATAAGTTCAGCCGTCCATTTTTCGTCTGTTACAAGAGGTACAAGCGACGGTTTTATCGGAATTATGGTATGCCCAAGCATTTGTGCCATTTTATATCCGTCACCTGATGAGCCTGTAAGAGGATATGATGCGCCTCCTGTTGCAAGTATCACGCTATCGGCTTTTATTATGCCTTTATCAGTCTTAACACCTGTAACGGCTCCGTTTTCTGATAAAATTTCTTTTGCCGATGCTTTTAACATCTTGACATTTTCTCCTCTTGCATACCTGAAAAGCGCATCTGCAACATCGTGCGCCCTATCACTTTGAGGAAAAACTCTTCCTCCGCGTTCAGTTTTGACACTTACGCCCAAACTATTAAGAAGAGAAATCATATCATCATTTGTGAAATTGTTTAAAGCGCTATATAAAAATTTTCCGTTTGTCGGGATATTATCAAAAAATTCACTTATTTTTGCGGCATTTGTTATATTACATCTGCCCTTTCCCGTTATTCTGAGCTTTTTGCCGTATATACCGTTCTTTTCGATAAGAACAACATTTTGTGCCCTTTCTCTTAATTTTCCGCACGCTAAAAGCCCAGCCGCTCCACCGCCGATTACTGCGACCGTCCTACCTGTCATTTTTTATCGTACACCTCATACTCGTCCCAAATTTTTTCAAGTCTTTCAAAGTTTTTATGTACACGCTCTCTGTTTTCAAGCCCCACCTGCGCAATAAGCGCATTTATAAGACTTATCGGCGCTGTGAGCGAGTCCGCAAAGAAGGTTGTATCACACTCTGCAATAAGGCAAAAATCGGATACGCTTGATACGGGAGAGTTTTTACTGTCGGTTATTCCTATTACGGTAGCGCCTCTGCGTTTTGCATATTCGAGCGCTTTAATCGTATTTTTAGAATATCTGGGAAAACTTATGCCAATAAAAACATCATCCTTCTCTATGTTCATAATCTGCTCAAAAAGATCATCTCCGCCTGTTGACTTTATAAGACGTACATTATCAAATATCAAATGAAAATAAAAGCCTGCAAATTCCGCCAAAGCTGCGGCACTTCTTACACCCGTTATATAAATACGGTTTGCAGAAGATATAGAGCGTGCGGCGTTTTCAAATTGCTCTTTCTCAATATTTTCAAGGGTTTTTTCAATATGAGCAATATCCGATTTCAAAACGGCATTTAAAATATTTCTGTCTCCGATTTTTTCGTACGAAAGCTCAATCCGCTGCAAAGATGTAAGTTTGCCCTTTACATAACTTAAAAGGTTTTTCTGAAATTTCGGATAGCCGTCAAATCCGAGCTTTTCCGCAAATCGGACAACCGTTGCCTCGCTTACCTCCGCTTTTTCCGAAAGTTTGGATGCGGTCATATATGCTGCCTTTTCAAGATTGTTTTCAATGTATTCTGCAATTTTTTTCTGGCTTTTGCTGAACCCGTCTTTCTTTTCATTTATCAGCTTGATAGTATCAATCATCACTATTCTCTCCATCTTCGGTTTTGGTACTGTAAAAATACCATTTTTCAATATTTTTATATCGGTCGGTAAGGGTTGGCTCTGTTATTCCTGAAACATTAGAGCCGTAAAATACGCCCCTTGTTGAGAAGAACAAAGGCACATAAGGCGGATTTTCCGTAAACTTCCGTACAATACTTTTCACAATATCTTTATACTTTTCCTTATTGTTGACGCCATAAAGTTCGGACAATAATTCTTTAAGCTCCGATACATCAAAACCAAAATAATTCGTACCTAAATCAAGCATTGCAAGCGGATTTATCACAGAATCTGTCTCTATCTCTCCCAAAAACATATCATAGTTGCCACTACCAATCCTGTCTAAATATGAATTGTAATCAACGGGATTAACTCTAACCTCAAAACCTGCCCCTGAAAGAGTCTCTGCTATCGTATCTGCCACCCTGCGCCTTGCTTCATTATCAGCATTTACAAGAAGCTCAAACTCCATACTATATTCGTCATTTTTATATATACCATTTTCCATGGTATATCCGCTGTGTTCAATCAATTTTGCTACATAGTCCTGGGAATATCCTGTAAGATTTGCACTCTCATATGCCCATGAATCAGGATTTATAGAAATATCGCACACTTTTCCGTATCCGTATGCATTTTTTTCAACAATCTTCTGCTTGTCCAAAAGAAGCTCAATAGCACGCCTGACCTCAGGCAAAAGCCGTGGATTTTGCGTGTTAAATCCCAAAAATACCATGTTCTGCGACACAATTTGCCGCGATTGTGAATTGCTGTTTCCGGAATAGCCTGCCTCATCCGCCTCCTCCGAAAGTATGGC
>DMLG01000144.1 GCA_003453455.1 Clostridiales bacterium | reverse complement strand
TGCTTGCGCAGACCATAAGACCGTACGATGAAAAGGATATGGATATGCTTTTAAAAATCATTGATGTCGTTTTAAGGCAGGTACCCGTATATACTCTGTCTTGCGATATTTCAGAAGAGGCGGTGCGCACAGCATATAACGCTATGTCGGGAAAATCTTGATTTTTAGTATAAATTCCAAGGAAAAGGAAACGGTAAGTTATGAAAATCGGAGCAAAAGACTGGGACGGACTTTTAGCGGAGGAACTAAAAAAAGACTATATAAAAGAGCTTGAAACCTTTTTGGAAGCGGAATATGAAAAAAATCTTATTCACCCTGCAAAAGAGGATATTTTTACGGCGCTCAGGTGGACGGGCTATGAGGATACAAAGGTAGTAATCTTCGGACAAGACCCCTATCACGGGGAAAATCAGGCGCATGGACTTGCCTTTTCTGTGAAAAAGGGTGTTGACATACCCCCGTCGCTTCAAAACATATATAAAGAACTGCAAAATGAAATGGGGCTTTTTATCCCGAACAATGGTTTTTTGGAAAAATGGGCGCATCAAGGGGTTTTGCTTTTAAATTCGTCACTTACGGTGCGCGACGGAGAGGCAAACTCGCATAAAGGCAAAGGCTGGGAGCGGCTTACAGACAAAATAACCGAGGTTTTAAACGAAAGGAAAAAGTCGGTAATTTTTCTTTTGTGGGGCAATGATGCAAAACGAAAAAAGGAACTTATTACGGCACCGCAGCATATTATCCTCGAGGCTGCACACCCAAGTCCGCTTTCTGCAAGCCGCGGATTTTTCGGGTGCGGGCATTTTAAAAAGGTAAATAATATGCTTTTGGCAATGAATAAAGCGCCTATTGATTGGCAGATAGAAAACATATAGGGAGGAACAGCTTTTGATGATGAAAAAACTGCTCGTTATTGACTCAAACAGCTTAATAAACCGTGCGTTTTACGGCGTGCGTTTTTTGTCGTCCAGAAGCGGAACGCCGACAAATGCCATTTACGGTTTTTTTATGACGCTTATGAAACTGTTTGATGACTATAATCCCGACTATGTCTGTGCGGCGTTTGATTTAAAAGCGCCCACCTTCCGTCATAAAATGTATAAGGAATATAAGGCCGGGAGGAAGCCTATGCCTGACGCTTTAAGGGAACAAATCCCGATAGCAAAGGATATTTTGAGGGCTATGGGTATCTGCCTTCTCGAAAAAGAGGGATTTGAGGCGGACGATATAATCGGCACAGTATCGGCAGTGTGCGAAAAAAACGGGATAGAATGCCTTATAGCAACGGGTGACAAAGACGATTTACAGCTTGCATCGGACAGAACCAAGGTTTTGCTTACAGTTACAAAACAGGGGAATACTGAAACCGATTGCGTGGACGGCGCAGCGGTTTTTGAAAGATACGGAGTTACTCCGTCCGAGTTCATAGATGTAAAAGCGCTTATGGGCGATAGCTCGGATAATATTCCGGGAGTGTACGGAATAGGCGAAAAAACGGCGGTTTCAATAATCGCAAAGGCGCACAGTATAGAAAATCTTTATGAAAATATTGAAAAGTTTGGAATAAGCGCAAAAAACATTGAAAAACTGCTTGCTGATAAGGACACGGCTTTTTTGTCAAAAACTCTTGCAACCATAGATAAAAATGTTCCGATAGAACTGGATTTTGAATGCTTAAAAAAGAATGATTATTCAAAAAAAGACGGACTTTACGAGAAACTGCGAAGCCTCGATTTAAACAAGCTTATAGAGAGAATGGGCGTACAAAAATCCGAACAGACAGTAGAGATTGATTTTCTAAAAGATACAGAAGCGGAGTTTATAAACTCTTTTTCCGAAATGCAAAATCTCGCAGAAAAAATCATCAAAAAAGGCGAAACGGCATGCTATTTTGAGCTGTCCGAAAAGAAGCTTAAAATGGCGGCATTTGCGGTAGATAACTATGCTGCGGCAGTGGAAATCAATGACCAAACGAGAGAAACGGTGCTTGGGATATTAAAAAATCCCGACATAAAAAAATATACGGTAAATATAAAGGATATGTATGTCTATTATGATGTGAGAGGTGTTGTATATGACGCAGCAATAGCGGCATATCTTGTTAATCCGTCGCATACATCTTATGGAATTTCCGACCTTGCGTATGAATATTTGGGGTATGAGGACAGGGGAGAAAAACAGATTTCCCTGTTTGAAGATGAAACGGCACCGGCAAAAAAGGCTCTTGCAATAATGCCGATTGTTAAGCTGACCAAGGAAAAGCTCATAAAAAATGGACAGGAGAGCCTCTATTACGATGTAGAGCTGCCGCTTTGCGAGGTTTTGGCAGATATGCAAAAAGAAGGTGTTTTAATTGATAAAGAGCGCCTTTTGGAGTTTTCCGAAAAAATCGGAACAAGAATTGCTGAGCTTGTTGATAGTATTTATGACGCAGCAGGCGGCGAATTTAATATAAATTCGCCCAAACAGCTGGCGGAGGTTCTTTTTGACAGACTTGGGCTTAAACCGCTCAAAAAGACAAAGAGCGGCTATTCCACAAATGCGGAGGTTTTGGAAAAACTGCAAGATAAACACCCTATAATTCCGCTTATTTTAGAATACAGAACCCTTTCAAAGCTTAAAAGCACCTACTGTGACGGACTTATGTCGGTTATAAACCCAGAAACGGGGCGTATTCATTCTGTATTCAATCAGATGACAACGGTGACAGGGCGTATAAGCTCAACAGAACCTAATATGCAGAATATACCGACAAGGACGGAACTTGGCAGTTATATGCGCCGGATGTTTGTGGCGAAGGAAGGATGCATTCTTGAAGATGCGGACTATTCCCAGATAGAACTCAGAGTGCTTGCGCATATTGCAAATGATACGAATATGATTGAAGCATTCCAAAAAGGCGAGGATATTCATAGAGTTACAGCGGCGCAGGTTTTGGGAATTTCGCCCGATGAGGTGACAAAAGATCAGAGAAGCAGTGCAAAGGCGGTAAATTTTGGCATAGTTTATGGGATTGGCGAGTACTCTCTTTCGCAGGATTTGAAAATCTCCGTAAAACAAGCAAAAGAATATATCAATAATTATCTTAATAAATATAACGGCGTACACGAGTATATGGAAAAAATAAAGGATATAGCGCGTAAAAACGGATATGTTGAAACACTGATGAGGAGAAGAAGATATATTCCCGAGATAACCTCGTCTAACTTTAATACCCGTGCGTTTGGAGAAAGAGTTGCGCTCAACACGCCCATACAGGGTACGGCTGCGGACATAATAAAACTTGCGATGGTGCGGATTTACCGAAGATTAAAAGATGAAGGGTTTAGCTCAAAGCTTATTTTGCAGGTGCACGATGAACTGATTATAGAAACATATCCCGAAGAAAAACAGAAAGTGCGCGAGATTTTGAAAACCGAAATGGAAAATGCCATGAAATTAAGCGTTCCGCTTGTGGTTGATATGTCAGAGGGAAAGAGCTGGTATGATGCAAAATAAAAAGATTATCGGGATAACGGGCGGAAGCGGTGCAGGGAAAAGCTATATATCGCAGAAACTGAGAAATGCGGGATTTGCGGTCATTGACGCAGACAAAACCGCCCATAAAAGCATAGATAAAAGTGCATGCAGGGAGGAGCTTTGCGCATATTTTGGCAGAGACATTTTAAATGGTGAAGATATAGACCGCAAAAAGCTTGGCGAAATTGTCTTTTGTAGCCCTGAAAAATTGGAAAAACTAAATGAAATCACGCATAAGTATATATTGTCGGATATCGCGGACCAAATTGCAAAAGCGGACGGCGACACCGTATTTGTTGACGGCGCGGTTCTGATTGAAAGCGGAATGAAATGCGATGTGATGATAGGCGTTTTGGCGGAAAAAAAAGTGCGTGTATCGAGGATAATGCGACGCGACAAAATAACCGAAAAAATTGCCGATAGGCGGATTTGCGCGCAGAAGCCCGACTCGTTTTATAAAGAAAACTGCGATATGGTTGTTACAAATAACGGTGAGGGTGTTGATATATCCGCGATTTTAAGAAAGGTTAGGGAATGAAAAATGCAATAAAATTTACGGTTATTGCCGTATGCCTTGTTCTGCTTGCGAATACGGGGATAAAAACCGTTTACAGAATTTTTCCGCTGAAATATGCGGACAGTATCGAAAAATATTCGGGGGAATACGGCCTCGATAAATATATAGTTGCAGGTGTGATTTATGCCGAGAGCGGATTTGATAACACCGCACATTCGGGTCTTGCAAGAGGTCTTATGCAGATGACCGACAAAACGGCGGACTGGGTTAGCGAAAAACTGGGGATTGAATATGATTATGACATGGCGGAAAATCCCGAAATAAACATAAAAATGGGATGTTTTTATCTTTCTTGCCTTGTCGGGAAATATCAGAATACCGAAACAGCGCTTGCGGCGTATAACGCAGGAATGGGGAATGTATCCAAATGGCTTGAAGATCCGCGCTATTCTGCGGACGGAAAGACTCTTTCCGATATACCGTATTCTGAAACAAAAAAATATGTAAAGCGTGTAAAAATCTTTACCTATATATATAGAAAACTTTATTCAAAAAAATTCAGATAAAGGAGAAAATTTGTGGAAATTATAAAAGCGATAATATTGGGGATAATACAAGGGATAACAGAATGGCTGCCCGTTTCAAGTACGGGGCATATGATACTTGCCGATGAATTTATACATCTTCTGGGCGGCGCAAATAAAGATTTTGTGGACCTGTTTCTGGTGGTAATACAGTTTGGATCGATTTTGGCGGTAGTAACGCTGTATTTTCATAGACTAAACCCTTTTTCGCCTGCAAAAACAGAGGCGGAGAAAAAATCTACATGGTCAATGTGGTTTAAGGTGCTTGTTGCGGAGATACCTGCGGCGGTCATTGGGCTTTTGTTTGATGATGTGATTGATGGTGCGCTGTATAACTGGTACACGGTTGCGGCAATGCTTGCTCTTTACGGTGCGGCGTTTATAATAGTGGAAAAGAAGCCGAGAGAGGCGACGATTTTTTCGGTTGACGGTATTACATATAAGACAGCGCTTCTGATGGGGGTTTTCCAAATGCTGGCGCTTGTGCCGGGAACATCGCGCTCAGGGGCAACTATACTTGGTGCGGTGATTTTGGGCGCATCAAGGGAGACTGCGGCAGAATTTTCGTTCTTTTTAGCAATTCCCGTAATGTTTGGTGCGAGTCTTTTAAAGCTTGTCAAATACGGATTTGCGTTCACACAGCAGGAGCTTTGGCTTCTTGTAATCGGAATGGCGACGGCATACCTTGTTTCGATAGTATCTATAAAATTCCTGATGGAATTTGTGAAAAAGCATGATTTCACAGCATTCGGGTGGTATCGGATAGCGCTTGCGGCAGTTGTTGCTGCATACTTTTTACTAAGATAAAAAAATACTATTGCAATTTCTTGAAAAAAGTGGTATAGTGTCTTAGTAAACTTCTTAAAATTTTGACGGAGGAAAAAAATATGAGTGAAAAACAAGCACGGCAAAAACGCAAGAGCGAGCCGCAAAGAGAAATCAAAAAGAAAAGTGCGTGGGTATCAAATACTGTAATAACGGTAATAGTTGCCGCATTTTTGTGCCTTGCGGGCTATGCGCTGAAAGATAATATCAAGTCAATTTTGCCGGAGCGTCCCGAAAAGGAGCAGACTGTTTCTGATTTGGCGAAGGCGCGGGATATGAGCGTTGACGAGTTTTTGGCAGAATACGGATTGGACGGCGGCGAAGTGACGGAAAAAACAACAGAATCAGAGATTATGAGCAAGCTTACGGTCGCAAATTATGCAAAATATAACAATCAGACAACGGAAGAACTGTTGGAACAGTACGGCATAGAAAGTGCAGACGAAAATATGCTTTGGCAGGAGGCATACGGGCTTATGCCGATGTCGAAATATGCGGAAACTATGGGTATGACATTTGATGACTTAAAATCGCAGGCAGGAATGCCCGAAGAAATCACAGAAAAGACCACGCTTAAAGAGGCTGAGGCGATAATGTCGCAGCAGACAAAAGAAGAAACAGCCGAAGAAACAGCGGAATAAGAAGGAGAAAAAAGATGGACGAAAATAAGAATTTTGAAGAAAAAGCAGAAGAAACCATAGAGGAAATAAAAGAAACTGCGGAAGAAGTTGTCGGGGAAATCGAAGAATTTGCCGAAAACGCAGAAG
>DMLG01000047.1 GCA_003453455.1 Clostridiales bacterium | reverse complement strand
TCGTAATGTTCTCTCTTACGAATTTCCTGCTGAATACCGGCCTTGGCGCAATTTCTTTTAAAACGTCTGAGTGCGCTGTCTAAGGATTCATTTTCTTTAACACGAACTTCTGACATTTGTATTTCCCTCCCTCCGGCAAAACAGATTCCGGCTGTTTGATGGATAATATGGATATTATACCACTCTTGCTATTATACCTTATATGATATATAAATGTCAAGTTTTTTGGCATATTTTTTCAAAAACAGGAAAAATCAGCCTGCGGGCCAGGAGAATTTTCTGCCGCCCATAAGGTGGAAATGAAGGTGTTTTACTGTTTGCAATCCGTCTTCGCCGCAATTATTTACAACGCGGTATCCTCGCTCGGAATAGCCAAGGCTTTTGGCAATTTTTGGAATTGCTTCAAAAATTTTTGAAACATATACTGAATTTTCCGCGGACACTTCGTTTGCTGACGGTATGTGAATTTTTGGCACAACTACCGTATGGTGCGGCGCCTGAGGCGATATGTCGGAAAAAGCATATACATACTCGTCCTCATAAATTTTTTCAGACGGAATTTCCCCTTTTATTATTTTACAGAATAAGCAATCATCCATTTTTTTAATCTCCTTGTTTTTCATATTCTCTGCAAATGTGACAAAGCAGGCAATCTTCACATTTTGGTGAGCGTGCCGTACAAACATTTCTGCCGTGTGCTACAAGTCTGTGGCAAAAATCAAGCTGCTCCTCGGGAGCTATAAGTTTTTTTAAGTCTTTTTCGATTTTTTCCGGTAGAGAGTTCTCGGTAAGCCCTATCCTTTTTGAAAGCCTTGTGCAATGCGTGTCCACAACTACGGCAGGCTTTTTAAAAATATCGCCCAAAATAAGATTTGCGGTCTTTCTGCCCGTACCCGAAAGGGTCAAAAGCTCTTCCATCGTGTCAGGAACTTCTCCGTTATAATCGGAAATGAGCCTTTGGCAGCAGGAAATTATGTTTTTTGCCTTATTTCTGAAAAACCCTGCCTGGCGTATATCCTCGCAAAGCTCATCATAATCTGCATTTGCAAAAGCCTGTACATCGGGATATTTCTTAAAAAGAGTTTTTGTAATAATATTTACTCTTGCATCGGTGCATTGTGCCGCAAGCTGAGTTGCGATAAGCAGATGCAGGGGCGAGTCATAATCCAGAGTGCAGCTCGCCTTAGGATAAAGCTCTTTTAAAATTGCTACTGCGCTGTCCGCTCGCTCTTTTTTTCTCATACGCTCACCTCTTTTATAAGCTATTATACAGATAAAACACAAAAAATTCAACAACCTGACGAAAAAAAGATAAAATTCTTGATTTCTAGTGTGTAATATGATACAATAATAAAAAGTTTACCTTTTGGGAGATGATATTTTGAACGAAAAGATAGGAATAGCCGATATTATAGATATGATGATACGCCGTTGGTGGATTTGGGCAGTATGCGCAGTAGTATTCAGTGTATCGGCATTTGTTTATACACAGATTTTTGTTGATCCGCTTTACAGAACAGACGGAACTCTTTATGTAAATGCGCAGCGTACACAGAACACAGACATCTCGCAAGGACAGCTTAATTCTTCGCAGGAACTTGTTAAGACATACAAGGAAATACTGAGCAGAAGAACCTTCCTTTCGCAAGTTGCGGAGGATTTGGACGGAAGATACTCAACCGGCGAATTAAAGAGTATGATTGCATACAGTGCGGTAAATGAGACGCAGATTTTGCAAATTACTGTTACGGGCAAGGTGCCGCAGGATGTGTATGATATTTGCCACAGCGTTCTTGTGCATGCGCCTGACGAGCTTATAAGGGTTATAAATGCCGGTTCGGTAAAAATCCTTGACGATGGTCAGATACCTCGTTCTCCCGTTTCACCTAATGTAAAGCAAAACTCGCTGATTGCATTCCTTTTGGGTATAGCGGTGGGCGCAGGAATCATCCTTTTGCTCGAACTTTTCGATACAAGAATAAAGACGAGGGAAGATATAGCCGGTAAATTTCCGGAGCCGCTGCTTGGTGAAATTCCTGAGTTTATACAGGTTGAGGAAGCAGGTGTAGCCAGATGAACTTATTAAAACTAATCGGAGAATTTAATATTAAACAGGCAAACAGCAGAAGGGAAAGTACAAATACCCGTGGAATAAGCCCTGTTTTGGACGAAAATACCGACTTCCTTGTGCGAGAGGCGTATAACACCACAAGAACAAATATTATATATTCACTTGGCTCCGAAAAGGGCGCAAAAAAGATAATTATTACCAGTGCAAGCCCTCACGAAGGAAAGACTACAATAAGTCTTAATATTGCGATAACCTTTGCTCAGACAGAGGCGAAGGTTCTGATAATAGACGCAGACCTTAGAAAGCCGAGAATTTACAGACATTTGGGAATTGAAAGGGAAAACGGACTTTCTGACCTTTTGTGCGGACTTATTGATGTTGATACTGCTATAAAGCATAGCGAGAAGCATAATCTTGACTGTATAACAAGCGGGCATATTCCGCCTAATCCGACAGAGCTTTTGTCATCATCAGAAATGGGAAATCTCCTTGAAACGCTTGGTGAAAGATATGACTATATCTTTATAGACACACCGCCTGTTACGGTTGTTACTGAGGCGGTTGCTATGGCAAGATATGCAACGGGAGTTATCTTTGTAGTAAGGCAAAACAGTACGGTTATCGAGTCTTTGAACAGGGCAAGAACGAATATCCAGATGGCAAACGCCAAAATTTTAGGTTATATTCTAAACGATATAAATGTTATGTCTTATAGCTATGGAAGTTACAGCAGATACGGAAACGCCAGAAAGTACGGCTATAACTACGGCTCTAAATATAGCTACGGCTATGGTTATGGTTACGGGTATGGTTATGGCTATGGCTACGGATACAGCGATAAGAAGAAGGAAGACAAGAAGGCAGAAAAGAAAGAGAAACAAAAAAAGAAGAGTATGAAAGAGCTTTTCAGCACAAAAAAAGAAGATAAGACAAAGAAAAAATAAAAAAGCTTTTGATAAAAGCTCCGCCTGCGGGCGTAGGAATAATGCAGCAGTTTTGTTATTTCGGAAATAAAAAACGGGAACATCGGTTCCCGTTTTTTTGTCAGCTATTCAATATCATCAGGCATATCCCAGTTATGATATACATTCTGGACATCGTCGTCATCGTCAAGACTGTCCAAAAGCCGTCCCATTAAAGTGATATGCTCCTCATCGGTTATTTTTGTCATAGTTTGAGGAACCATAGAAAGTTCAGCTGATAAAATCGTGTATTTTGCCTCCAATGCATCACGGACAGAATGGAAATCCTCGGGAGCGGAGGTAACCTCAATACAATCCTCATTTATCGAAAGGTCTTCTGCGCCTGCTTCCAATGCGTCCATAGTTATTTCATCTTCTGAAATGCCGTCGTTTTCTATAATGATGACACCTTTTTGGTCAAACATAAAGCTTACACAGCCGTTGGTGCCGAGATTTCCGCCGAATTTATCAAAATAGTGACGGACATTTGCGGCGGTACGGTTTCGGTTGTCGGTAAGGGAATCTACAATAACGGCAACACCGCTTGGTCCGTAACCTTCATAAACAACAGTTTCGTAGTTGTCACCCTCAGTCGAACCTGCCGCTTTTTTTATTGTACGGCTTATGTTGTCATTAGGCATATTCACCGACCTTGCTTTGGAAATGGCGTCTTTAAGTGCCGAATTATTATCAGGGTCAGGGCCGCCTGCTTTTACTGCAACCAGAATTTCACGGGACACCTTAGTAAAGATTTTTGCTCTTTGTGCGTCGTTTGCGCCTTTTTTTCTTTTAATTGTACTCCATTTGGAATGTCCTGACATAACTATTCTCCTTATTCTTCGCCATTTTCTGCCAAAAACTCATCGTAATTCTTTGCCTTATTGTGATTTTGCTGCCTGTGTTCAGCGGCAATATGTGATGAGATATGCGGCAGAGTGCTTGTGCGGGGTTTTGAATTTTTGGGGGCAATCACAACGCGCCTTCTCGGTTCTTCGTCTATTGAAAAGGTTGTCACACCGTCATTTGCTTGAAGGCAGGAATGAATAATGCGCCTCTCATAAGGGTTCATAGGCTCCAAAGTGTGCTTTTTGCCTGTACGCAAAACTTTGTCTGCGAGACGGTTTGCAAGAGAAACGAGCGCGGTATGGCGTTTTTCTCTGTAATTTTCTGTATCGAGAATTACGCGAATTCTGTCCTCTGTTTCGTGATTAACAACAAGCGAGGTAAGATACTGCAAGGCATCTAAGGTGTCGCCTCTTTTTCCTATAACAAGCCCCATATGTTCGCCTGAAATTTCTGTAAAAAGTGTCTTGTCGTCAGTTTTTGCGGATATTTCGGCGTCAAGTCCCATAGCATCAAAAACCTGTGAAAGAAAGGTTTTTGCTATGATAGGCGCTGCGTCTTTTGCCTCAACCGATACGGTGACGCCCTTTGATCCAATGCCCAAAAAGCCTTTTGAACCCTCGTCGGTTACGGTTATGACTGCGTCTTCCTCCGTTATACCAAGTTCTGAAAGTGCAAGATTTTTAGCGTCTTCTGCGCTTTTTGCCGTTTTTTCTGTTTTTGTCAGGTATTGTAACAACGAAATCATCTTCTTTCTCATTAAAATATTTATCCAAAGCATACTGCTGGATTATTTGCATTACGCTTGAAATAATCCAGTAAATTCCGATACCCGACGGTAGCGAGAAGGTGAAAAATCCTGTCATAATGGGCATCATCATATTCATAGATTTGCTCATCGACTGCGACGGGTCATCGTCATTTTGCTTTACATTCGGATTTTGCGTCAGCTTTTGAGATTGGCGCATAGAAAGCCATGTGGTCAGCACTGCCAAAATGGGAATTAAAATTAAAAGTACCGTTCCGATATCGGAAAAATCACCGCGCGTTATTGCGGAGAAAGCAGCACTCGGCACTCCCGACAAATCAAGTCCCAAAAAATTAAAGTTTATGTGCCAGCCGAAATCCCGGGCAAGCCCAAGCTTATCAGCCCAGGTAGAAAGCTGAATTTGATATGTTTTTTGTAGCTGTTCGGGGGACATAGACGAAAGTCTTCCTATGATATCGGGGAACTTTTCGGTCATTCCTGCTACAACTGTTTTTATATTTTCGATATTTGTGCTATCTGCAAAATTTATGCCCCTGATATAGGTTATAGGGCGCTGAATAACGCGGTATAAGCCTATAAGGATGGGGAACTGAATTAAAAGCGGCAGACAGCCGCCTGTCATACTTACACCGTTTTCCTTATAGACCTTCATCATTTCCTGCTGTAATTTTTGCTGATCGTTTGCATACTTTTTTTGGAGCTCTGCAATTATCGGCTGAATTTTCTGCTGTTTTTTCATCGCCTTTTGCGACTTTATTTGAAGCGGCATAAGTATCAGCTTAACTATAACGGTAAAAAGCAGAATAGAAAGACCGTAATTCTGGACAAGGTCATAAATTGTCCTGATTATAAAACCGAGCGGCCTTGTAATTATAAGTTCAAATAAACTAAGTTTCATTTAAATACCTCATTTTTTTACGGCACAGGGTCATATCCGCCCCTGCCGAAAGGATTGCATCTTAAAATACGCCGTATTGCAAGAAAACTGCCCTTTAAAAAGCCGTACTTCTCTAATGCAATAATAGCATATTCGGAACAGGTTGGGGTAAAACGGCATCGGGAGTAGCGCTTTAACGGGGAGATATTACGCTGGTAAAACTTGATACAGATAATAAGAAAAGTTTTCATAAAAGCATATCCAGCTTTCCCATAGCAAAGCGCAAATCTTTTAAAACATCGCCGCACTTTTTCTCGCGAATTGCGCTGCGCGCAATAATAACAATATCATAACCCTTTTTTATATCGGGAGATAAAGTTCGGTAACTTTCCCGCATAAGCCGCTTTGCGCGGTTTCTGAGGAATGCTTTTCCGACAGCCTTTCCGCAGGTAAGACCGATACGGTTTCGGCCGGTGCGGTTTTTTTGAACATAAATCACGACAGTATGTGATACGGCACACTTGCCCCTGTAATAAAGACGCTTAAAATCCTTATTCAGCTTTAATGTTTCGCTGCTGTTCATAAAAAATCCCAATCCCAAAGTTATTAGCTATAAAAAAGGCAAAAAGCATAGGGTAAAACAGCCTCTCTGCTTCTCGCCTCAATTTTAAGCCGACAATTTCTTTCTGCCCCTTAATCTTCTTCTCGATAAAATTTTTCTGCCTGACGCAGTAGCCATTCTCTTTCTGAAACCGTGTTCCTTAGCTCTTTGACGCTTTTTTGGCTGATAGGTTCTTTTCATCTTTTGAACACCTCCGATATAATTGAAATCTTTTAAGTCTTTTTTGTAAACATCTGCCACAAAAATAGACACCAAACCTATTATATAAGGTTTAAAAGCGTTTGTCAAGCACTTTTTTTAAAAATACCGCAAAATGGAAGATGCTCAAAAGAAAATCGGCATACCATAAGAGTCCAAGCTTATGATATACCGATTTTTGGAAGTCGCAAAACGGGTGTTTTTTTCCACAAAAATCCCCCAATGCACAAACGCTCCCTTTCCGCAAAGACAATTATAAGGCACACGGTATTTCATAACAATAGTTTTAGGGATAGTTATACACGAAAGATTTTTGATATAAAAAGTATTCAGCCAAATTAACACAAAAACGGCTTGAACAAGGAGGATTTTTAAGGGATATAAAATGCAGCAGGTAGTTTTTCTGTGATAGAGGGAATATTGTGCAGAATTAAAGCAAAAAACGCCATAAAACCACAAGATATTGTAGAAAAGAGTAAAAAAATATCATTATATAGTATATTAGGCGTCACATACAGCGGCCCGGAGCTTGCCTGAATTAATCTCAATTACTCCAAAAGTTCTTCCATAACGGATGCTGCCCGGATTTAAGAGCGTTATTCCGCCTTTTATATCGCAAAGACCTTCGTGAGTGTGCCCGAAAACGGCACAGTCACAGCCAAGCTCTTGTGCATGCTCTAAAAGAGAAGAAAATTCGAGGTCGTTTTTTACATTATAAAGATGTCCGTGCGTCAAAAATATTTTTTTGCCGGAGGCGGTGAAAACAAGTTCTTTGGGAGCGCCGGAAAAGTCGCAGTTCCCCGAAACAAAATACATGGGGATATCGGGAAAAAGGCGCGAAATTTTTTCCGCATCCTCTGCGTGGTCGCCTGCATGAATAATCATATCAATGCCGATAATTCTGTTTATTACATCACAGCAGCGTTCAATGTCATGATGTGAGTCGGAAAAAACGAGAATACGCAAAATATAAAACCGCCTTTCGAGAAAACTATGGTTATTTTAACATTTTTTTTGAAAAAAGTCCAAGAAAACGGCGTATTTGTAAATAAAATGTATTATTCGGGCATAAAAAGGGCATTTTTCGACAATCCAAACCGACAAAAAATAAGCACATTAAATGGTATAATTTTCCTGTAAAATACTATGTGTATGAGAAAGGGAAGAAGAAAATGAATACATATGTAACAAAAGTAGAAAGGGCGCTGTCGGCTTCATGGGTTTATACAGCAGGTAAAATGCTATTGGTAATTGCGCTTTCAAGAACGCAAGTAA
Source organism: Clostridiales bacterium (assembly GCA_003453455.1). Lineage (GTDB taxonomy): Bacteria > Bacillota > Clostridia > UBA1381 > UBA1381 > UBA1738. The sequence goes on along the minus strand of DMLG01000047.1, from coordinate 4,617 downwards.
TAGGAATGAATCCCTTCGGAATAGCTTATGCCGCATTTTTTGCGGAAGAGAATGCGCTTTGCGCATTTTTTGCGCTTTTAATAGGCACAGCGGCAGGCGGCGGAGATGTATTGATAAAATACATATCGGCGGCGCTTATTTTTGCGGCGACCATATATATAAGAAGGTTTAAAGATTTTTCGGTAAAAGCGGTTGCGCTCGGTGTATCACTGATTGTTGCCTCTGCTATTTCGCTTTTTAAGGCAGGTGCGACGCCTGCCAAAATAATTTTGATAGTTCCTGAGGCGTTTATGGTAGGCGGACTGTACAGACTGTTTTCAAATGAAAAAGGCGAAGGTTTTTTGGAATATGGGAAGGAAATAATTATTGCAGGCGCATGCCTTGGCGGACTGTACGGGCTGAAAGTTCCGTATATTGATGTGGATTTGGCAATTATGGCAGGAATGATTATAACTATGAGTGCGGCGTTTTCCTGCGGTATTCCCGTCGCGGTGCTGACAGGAACGGTTTTGGGCTTTTTGATTTTCATAAAAAGTCCGTCTGCGGTAGAAATGACAGGTATTTTTGCTATTTCTGCGGCATCTGCGGCGGCGCTTGGAAAGACGGGAAAGACGGGGGCAAGCGCAGGATTTCTTTCAGGAATGACGGTCGGGGTACTTTGTATGGGTAATCTGGGCGCTTTGAGCGTCACGGATATTTTTACAGCACCTGTGCTCTTTATGCTTTTACCCGAAAGGATTGCAGTAAAAATGGGGAGAAGAATTAACGATATTTTTTGCGGACAGGATTACGAAAAAGAAGGTGAGAGAATTGCAAATCAGCTGAAAACAGTAGCGCAGGCGGTGGAAGATTTGGGTAGCGGAGTAAAAATTCTTTCCAAAAACAAAAAAAGTACAAGCGATGTATATGAAACGGTTTTTGAGCGTGTGTGCAGAGGGTGCCGTAATCAGGAAGTCTGTTTCGGAAGCGGCGAAGATGTTGTTACAAAAATGGAGGAACTGAAAAAGGTAATAGACCGTGACGGTTTTTTAAATTATGCGAATGTATCAAAAGGCTTTAAGCAGTCCTGCCTGCGCTCGGAAAGATTTTTAAACGAATTTTCGCATATGTATGAGATGTATAAGCAAAATGAGGTCTATAACGGGGAGGCGGTTTATGACAGGAATATAGCGGTAAATCAGTATGGGGAATTCTCCAATATAATAAACGGACTGTCACAGACTGTTACAGCAATCCCAAAAAGAGAGGAAATGAGGGAAAAATACAGTGTAAGTATAGCGGTATGCCAGGAGCCGAGGGGAGGGCAGGAGATAAACGGCGATACTGTGATACACTTTAAAAACGGCAGCAAATATTTTGTTATCTTGTGTGACGGTATGGGCTCAGGAAAGGCGGCGCGTGAAATAAGCTCGCTCGCGGCAAGGCTTTTTGCAGAGTTTTTCACTTCGGGAATTGAAAAAAGGTCAGCCGTTAATATGATAAATTCTGCGCTTGCACTAAATGCTGACAGGGAAAGCTTTTCGTCTGCGGACATTTTGGAGATAGACCTTGTTACGGGAATGGCAGAATTTTTAAAGATAGGCAGCGCACAGAGCTTTATAAAAAAGGGGCAGGAGATCGAAGAGATTTCTTCAAGCGCACTGCCGATAGGAATTTTGGAAAACATCGAGGTGACGCCGCAAAGATATATGCTTTCGCAAACCGATATGATACTTATGGTTTCAGATGGTATTGGCGAAGCGTCAAACGGGGTTATGAAGAACGAGTGGATAAAAAAGCTCTTCCGAACAAAAGGGTTAGACGATGAAGAGCTGGCAAAGCGCTTTTTGGAGAGTGCGAAGTCGAGAACGGTTTACAGCGATGATATGACAAGCGTAATTGTAAGATTAACATTAGCAGACTAAAAACGGAGGGATATAATATGAATGTTCAAAATGCTATGGCGGCAAAAATAATGGGAGAAGTTCTGGCAAACGGAATGAGCCTTTCCGACATAAATCTTGCAGAAAGTATAAATTCTGCCGCAGCAAACACTTTGGAATCAATAAGAAATATTATTTCGGATGAAAAAAAGGACGAAAAGCAGAAAGTAAGGGAAGTTAAAAATTTAATAAAAAAACAGGGAATTTACTAAATTCCCTGTTTGTGTTTCTTAACAAAACGCGAAATCCGCGACACGGCCTCTTCTATATTATCTATGGAATAGGCATAAGAACATCTGATAAAGCCCTCTCCGCTTTCTCCAAATGCGTTCCCCGGCACGACGGCGACCTTTTCTTCTTCCAAAAGCCTGGTTGCAAATTCTTCGCTCGTCATCCCTAATGATTTTATGCATGGAAAAGCATAAAAAGCACCAAGAGGTTCAAAACATGAAAGCCCCATGTTGCGGAAGCTATCTACAATAAAGCGCCTGCGATAGTTATATTCACGGCGCATTGCCGAAACATCCTCATCACATGAGCGAAGAGCCTCAATTGCGGCAAACTGACTTGTTGTCGGGCTTGACATAATGCAGTATTGATGCAGCTTTGTCATTGCCTTGATTAAGGGAGAAGGGCCCAAGGCATAGCCCAGACGCCAACCCGTCATAGCAAAGGTTTTTGAAAATCCGTTTACAACTACGGTTCTTTCGCGCATACCGTCTATTGCGGAAAATGGGGTATGCCCTTCGTCATCATAGCGCAATTCTCCGTAAATTTCATCTGAAAGCACCATAATATCGGTGCCACGCAAAACCTCAGCAATTGCCTCCAAGTCACTTTTTTTCATAACACCGCCTGTGGGGTTATTGGGAAAGGGAAGAATCAGAAGCTTTGTTTTGTCGGTAATTGCCGCTTTTAACTGTTCGGGCGTTAGCTTAAAGCCGTCTTCTTCTTTGGTTTCTATCGTGACGGGAATGCTGCCTGCCATTTTTGCACAAGGTTTGTAGCACACAAAGCAGGGTTCGGGGATAATAACCTCATCTCCCGGACTTACAAGCGAGCGGATTAGGAGGTCGATTGCCTCGCTTCCACCGACAGTTACCAAAACCTCAGATTTTGGGTCGTAAGAAATGCCGTACTTGCGGCTTGTGTAATTGCAAATTTCCTCGCGCAGTTCTAAAAGTCCTGCATTTGCGGTATAGTAGGTGCGTCCCTTTTCCAAAGAGTAAATTCCCGCCTCGCGTATCGACCACGGGGTGACGAAATCTGGTTCGCCAACGCCAAGTGATATTGCATCACTCATAGTAGCTACGACATCAAAGAATTTTCTTATTCCTGAGGGAGGAATATCCTGCACCGTTTGGGTAAGTACATTTTTGTAATCTATCATAGAGTTATCACCTGTCTGGAATCTTCTTCGTCGTTATAAAAAACAAGTCCGTCGTCCTTGTATTTTTTCAACACAAAGCCTGTTGATGTGCTTAAAACATTGTCCATGGGCGCAAGCTTGGATGCGACAAACAGGGCAACATCTTTCATAGACTGTCCCTCGATTATAACGCATAAATCATAAGAGCCTGACATAAGAAAGAGCGACTTTACCTGTGGGTATTTGTAAATTTTCTCTGCCACCTTGTCAAAGCCCTCGCCTCTTTGAGGGGAAATTTTAAGCTCGATTATGGAGGTTACCAGATCACGGTCGGTTTTGTCCCAGTTTATCATAGTCTTGTAGCCGACGATAATATTCTCCTTTTCCAGGCCTTTTATAATATCTGCCACTTCCGCTTCGTCCTTTCCAAGCATAGCGGCAATTTTTTCATTTGAAAGCGCAGTAGTTGCATTGTCCAGAATATTTAAAATATCATTTACCATTCTACTTCCTCCAAAAACGCATAATATTTAGACTATTATATAACGGTTTTGGATAAATTTCCATAGTTTTTTTAAAAAAATTAAATTTATAACATTTAATTTATTGACAAAATGCTAAAAATAGAAGATAATAGTAGTGTGTAAGTAAGAGGTATTATATGGAAGAGAAAAAAGAACGCGTGATTTTGGCAGGAGTGCATACGGGCGGCAGAGACAGTCTTTCCGACACAACGGAAGAGTCGATTTCGGAGCTTTATGAGCTTGCGAAAACAGCGGGCGCCGAAGCTATCGCAGCAGTAATTCAGAACAAATCTGAAATTGAGGCGGCGACCTATATGGGAGAAGGTAAGCTGCAAGAATTAAAGGAGCTTATAGTAGCGGAAAATGCAGATGCTGTCATATTTGATGACGAGCTTTCGCCTGTGCAGATAAGAAATCTTTCTGAGATTTTAGAGGTCAAGGTCATTGACAGAACTGTGCTTATTCTTGACATTTTTGCCGCAAGGGCAAAAAGCGGAGAGGGAAAACTGCAAGTAGAACTTGCGCAGCAGAAATATATGCTTCCGAGGCTTCGAGGGATGGGTGCCGTGCTTAGCCGGACAGGCGGAGGAATAGGAACAAGGGGTCCGGGAGAAACAAAGCTGGAATCGGACAGACGCCATATAAGCCGCAGAATTTCGGCGCTTGAAGAAGATATAAAAGAGATAAGAAAGCATAGAGAACTTTTGCGCGCAAGGCGTAAAAAGGACGGCGTAATAACGGCATGTCTTGTCGGATACACAAATGCCGGGAAATCATCGCTTTTAAATGCTCTTACTGAAAG
>DMLG01000155.1 GCA_003453455.1 Clostridiales bacterium | reverse complement strand
TCATACGATACACTTATTTTAGGCTGCCCCGCTATGGGCGCAGAAGTTTTGGAGGAATCGGAATTTGAACCATTTTTCGCAGAACTTGAACCAAATCTTTCGGGCAAAAACATAGCCTTATTCGGCTCTTATGGCTGGGGCGACGGCGAATGGATGCGCGAATGGGAAAAGCGTGTTACAGACGCAGGAGGAAATCTCATAGGCGGTCAAGGTCTTATTGTAAATGACGCTCCCGATGACGCAGCTCTTGACGAGTGCAAAGCATTTGGCGAATCGGCAGCAAAATAAGAAGATTATAAATCTGCAAGAAGCAAAGAGAAAAGAGCTTTTCGGCTCTTTTCTTTTTTTACATAAAAAGCCGGCATATCAACGAGGCAATAAGTGATACAAACGGAAACAGTATAATTTTTGCAATTTGCGATTTCCTGTTAAAACCGAATTTCCGATATCCCTCACAACCGATTGTTTCAGGATAGTAATGTTGAAAAAAGTGTGATTTGGTCAGCAAGAGCCAATCAAGGCAAATAATATCAAAAGCCTTGAAGATATAAAGCATAGTTAAAAATCTTAAAAAGAACTGCCATAGTAAAAAGTTCTTTTGTATTCCGTCGATTGCCCCATACAAAAAAGCACCGACAAAGCCGATCATACTAATAACAAGAAGTATAACCCCAAGTATTCTTGCACCTTTGAAGCGTTCTTTTTCCCTGTCCCTGATTACTGCCTGTATATCCTTTGGAGCAGAAGAAAAAAGCACTTTTTTCTGTATCAGTGCGACGGAGGAATACAGCATAAGCAATACGAATAAAATTACGGTTAACGATAAGATAAGTGTTAAAAGCATTTCTAAGCCTCCTGTTTCAATTTGTCTAACCAAGAGCAACATCAAGTATCATCATCATTGTAAAGCCGAGAGAAAACACAAAATGCGCCAAGAGATGTGCCGATAAAGGGTATTAAAATGCCTATAATTATATCAAGCATTATTAAATCACTCCTTACTTTGAGCCAATGTCTACCAATGCCTCCGTATTCTTATCGCCTATGATCCAATAATTACACTCACCGTCGCCGCAGGCAAGAGTTTTATGTCTTATGAGAGCGGCGTGCATTGTCTTACAAGTAAGCTGATCTATTGCGCATAGCGTTGGCAGAAAATCAATATACCCGTGCTTTCTTGCAAAATCGTTTATGGGACAGGTATCAAACACAAAAGATATACCCTTATCGTGTTTTTCGGGATTTAAGCGTATTTCCCAAGTGTTACCCCAATCTTTATAGCGGTGCTTATCGGCTTTTTTCGCATAATTTCCGAAATACTTATATATCAGATTCATAAGCCATTTCTTTTTCTCTAATTTATTCATATCAAAATGGGATAACAGTTTCAGCTTTTTACCCATTGCAACATCGACAAATTGGGCTAATTCTTCTTTCTTAAAACTTTTGTCGGTTGCTTCATAAAAGGCGAAAAATGCATAGGCTAAAAAGATATTGTCCGCCATCATATTTTTCCTGCCACCCAAATCGCCTTCCTCACACAGCCATTTGTTATAGAGGAATTTCGTCTTTTCCCAGCGTTTGTCTGCTTCCGTTTCGGAATAGTGTTCCGATAACCATTTTTTTATATAGGGCGCAAATTTGTTTAAATATTTATCCATACGGTCGTCTCCTATTTTCTCCCTACAAGCAAGGTCGAACCCCCTAATTGAAGCCGTATTGCCTCACGCCTTGACATAAACATATCATTTGTCGTATCTATAAGCTCGACCTTTTCATAGCCCTCTTTTTTTAGTTCCGAAACAAATTTTTGCATATTACCGTAGCGGATAGGTGACATAAGGTCATGTATGGCAAATGTACCGCCTTTTTTAAGTACACGTAGAGTTTCACGCAAAAGAGCCTGTTTGTCCACGCCCGTTATATTGTGGTACACATAATTGCTTGTAACGCAGTCAAAACTTTCGTCGGGAAAATCAAGTTTTGTTGCGTCGCCTTTTTGAAAGGAAGTATTCTTTACACCCTCTGCTTTTGCGTTTCTCTCGCACAATGATTTACTGAAAGACTTATAATCCTTTCCCCAGCGGTCAATGCCGACAATTCTTGCGTTCGGATTTCTCTTTGCACACGCTATGGTAAGCGCACCGCTTCCGCAGCCCACATCAAGTCCGCACCCTCCGTCGGGTATCTTTACATATTCCGCAATACCCTCTACGATATGCTTTGACAACTTCCGTCTGCCATTATATGAAAACGCCTGATACCACGATATGAACATAACAGAGCAAACAGCAGAGGCAAGCATAAGTAGTGAAAAGAAGATGAAACAGAATGTGTGCAGCTTGCCTGTCGTAAAATGCTCCGATACGACCAAAAGTATGATTGAAACGGCGGTTGCCACCAAAGCCTTGATAATCATACTTTTCGGCACCCAATTACGATAATCTGGTTTCATTTTATACTTTACCCCCTTTGCCAAAAGTGCTTCTTTTCATACGGGGCGGTTTCCATTGACAAAAATGTATATCCCGTATTCTCGATTGCTTGTTTTACCGCACTTTCATCGGGCGCTGTTTCGGTAACAAACACAGCCTCGCCCGTTTTATGTGAGGCAGACACTTTTTTTGCTGACGGATATAGCTTTCTTATCGTATCGTTTATATGTGCCTCACACATTCCGCACGCCATACCCTCAATTTTAACTACTGTTTTAATCATTTTTCACTACTCCTTTCGCATATACGAATAATCTCGTTTGTAAAGTCCTCCGGTTTTTTCAGCGCAAGTCCTGCGTGACCTATTTCGTCAAAGACCTTAAAATGTGTTTTGGGTAAATATGTTTTTACAAATTCAATATCTTTTTTTCGTTCTTTCCGTTCTTTTTCGGTAAACCAATATTCTATATTCCCGCAGTCCGTATCAATTCTTTTCGGCATAGAGTAGTTATTACAGGATTCAAAAGTCCGCCATATCGTTTTATAGCTTATCATTTTTAAGACCCTTGCCATATACTGATGATCTTCTTTGGAATATTCGTCTGCCTCAAAAACTTTTTCAAGAAGCCGTATGCCGCCTATTTTTCCAATGCTTATCAGCAAGAAGTCCTTTATCGCTATAAACCGCGTCACTATCCAAGGCAAGCGATAAGGAGTGATACCTGCGTCAATTACCGCATTTTCAGCCTTTATACGGTTGTTTGCAAGCAAGCGAAGCACTATCGAACCGCCCATAGAACAACCGAAAATACAAGCTATATTTGTTTTTCCGTTATCTGTAAGCCACCCTTCAAGCTCTGCGGCTATTTCCTCAACACTTGAAAAATCACCCTGTCTAT
>DMLG01000008.1 GCA_003453455.1 Clostridiales bacterium | reverse complement strand
GGGAGTTGAACCCGTGTCCGAAAACATATCCGCATCAGCCTCTACGAGTGTAGGCTGTGATTAAGATTCCCCTCACATACTGCCCACAGTCAAGCCATATGCTACGGTAGTTTTTAAGTCGTGACCGCCCACAAAACAAAAGGCGGTTCATGTGCACCACTGGTAGACGCCTTATCCTTTGCCGTGGTACTCAAAGGCAAGACGGCTGCGAAAATTAGGCAGCGTAAGCTAAATTTTTGTTAGCGTTTATATTTAAAAATTTGGGTATTTTTAAGTGATGCCCATCACTACTCGCTTCCGATGTTTCAACATCCCCGTCGAAACCGTTGCATCCCCATATTATATTACTATTTTAGCACAAGAAATCCCGAAAATCAATCTTTATTTTAATGCAGGCGTTCTTTTCCTGTTTTTCCTGCATGGCTCAACAAAGCCGGGATACATTTTTCCTATTCCAATATCAAATTTATCTCTTAGTTCCTCTTTTGAGTTTACGCCAAAATCCCTTATAATATGCAAAAGCACCTCGGCGCACGCATATGCATCATCGCAGGCAGTATGGTGCGAAAACTTTATATTTAAAGCATCGCCAAGCGCATTTAGTTTATGGCTCGGAAGGTCGGGATATGCTTTTTGTGAAAGTTTTACTGTGCAAATATAATCAAAAGTCGGCAATTCTATACCTGAAAAATCAAGTGTTTTTCTGAGAGCACCTATATCGAAAGATGCATTATGCGCCACAACGAGCTGTCCGTCAAGATACGGCTTAATTTCATCCCAACAGTCGCAAAAAGCAGGTTTATCCCACACCATTTGCGGTGTAATTCCGTGAATTGCTATATTATAATCATTAAATTCAAATGGTACGGGTTTAAAAAGCATACCCTTTGTTTCGATAATTTCATTATTTTTAACAACACATATTCCCATACTGCATATGCTTGTCCAGCTTGAAGTTGCCGTTTCAAAATCTATTGCCACAAAATCCATAATATACCTCACAATCTTGTATATTTTAACTCAAACGGATAACATTGTCAATATTGCAATTTTCAAATTCTTATGATATAATTTAAGAAAATTTTCGGAGGACAAATTTATGGGAAAATTTTCTTTTACACCCAGAGGTGTATGTTCATCACAAATTGATTTTGAAATCACCGAAGGGACGGTGCATAATGTTCAATTTACCCGCGGCTGCAACGGTAATACACAAGGCATTGGAAAACTTGTTGAAGGAATGAATGTTGATGAAGTCATAAATCGTCTAAAAGGTGTTGACTGCGCAGGGCGAGGAACAAGCTGCCCCGACCAGCTGGCAAAAGCCTTAGAGCTTGCAAAAGAAAAGATTTAAAAAAACCGCATTAAAATGCGGTTTTTTTATTAATCTAAATTATACAATGAAATTTTATGTTTGCCTTCCTTTATTGCAAGAATTATATCGTCCAAGCTCTTTGCCCTAAACTCAAGCTCTAATGCGGCAAGTCTCTCCCGTTTTCCTACATGATTATCGGTACCGCAGATTTTTGCAAGATTATATTTGGTTGCATAAATATCTGCCATCTCATTTTCAAAATCTGTGCGGCAGGCATTTATAGTTTCAACTGCGTCAACCTCTCTCGGCAGAAGACGAATCATCTCTATGTAACCGGATTCACGATACGGATGTGCGTGTACCGAGTAGCCTCCCGATTCCCTTACCAAGCGCAAAAACTGTTTTACCGGAAGCGCATCGCAATACGGGTGCTTTAAAAGCCACTCCCTGTCAAGCCCATATGTCAAAAAATCATTGCCGGCATATGAGTTTTCCCATGCAAAGAATACATCCAGTCCAACTTCGTCGCCTCTTGCTTTTGCCGTTTCATAGCCGTTAAAAAACAGATTTACTCTCTCTTCCCACGGCAAATCTTTCGGAACGGTAGTATTACCGTTGAAAAAGTGGTCTGATATTACAAGACCAGTGTATCCCATACTTTTATAAAAATCTACCATTTCCGCACCGCCAAGGTGTCCGCATCTGCTGCCCTCTTGTGTGTGACAGTGCATTTCATACTTATACATAAATAATCAGTCTCCAATAATGTCTTCTGTTAAAATACTCAATTTTTCGGATTTACTATATCACGCCAATCCAAATCGCCACGTTCCAAGCCGTGAATAAGCACCTCGGCGGTTGCAAGATTTGTGGCAATAGGAATGTTATGCATATCACAAAGCTTTAAAAGTCCCATACTGTCAGGTTCATATGTACCGGGAGTTATAGGGTCACGGAAAAATAGTATAAGGTCAATCTCATTATACGCAACTCTTGCTCCTATTTGCTGGTCTCCACCCTGTGTTCCCGACAAAAAACGGTACACTTCCATACCGGTAGCTTCAGCAATCAGCTTTCCCGTATTATCTGTTGCAAAAAGCGAGTGTTTTTCCAAAATCCCTTTATAGGCAATGCAAAATTGAACCATCATTTCTTTCTTCTTGTCATGAGCTATACACGCAATATTCAAAAACATCACCCTCCAAACAAATATATTTCTATAAAATTATATCAGAAAAAAAACATTTTGTAAACACAATTTCATAATTTTACGGCAAAAGTACATTATGAATATCATTTTCGTCGTAGCTCTGTGCATTTACATCATCTTTCCGGTTAAGACCGAAATATTCATCATATATGTCCCTTGCAACATATGCGGCATTTGCACCGCGGTATCCGTGTTCAATGACTATACAGACGGCAATCTCAGGTTTATCAAATGGGGCAAATGAAACAAATAAAGCATTATTTGAAGATTTTTTGCTTATCTGCGCCGTACCTGTCTTCCCTCCTACATTTATCGGATAGCCCGCAAAAATCTGTTTTGCAGAGCCCTCATCTGTAACACCTAACATACCGTCTTTAACGGTTTTTAATATATCCTCAGAAACATTTACCTTCTCAGTAACAGTTGGTTTTTCTTCATAAACACTGCTTCCGTCCTTAGATGAGCGAATGCTCTTTATTATATGCGCCTTATACCTTGTTCCGCCGTTTGCTATTGTTGCAACATAATTTGCAAGGCTTATAGGAGTAAAAGAGGAATAAGATTGTCCGATTGCAGTTTGTATGGTATCGCCCGCAACCCACCTCTGCTCTTTTTCATCTTTGTAAAGCGTCTTTTTATATTCTGGACTTGACACATTTCCTTTTACCTCTTCTGAGAGTTCAATCCCTGTTTTTTCGCCTAACCCGAATTTTTTCGCATATTCGCTGATAGCATTTATGCCCGTTCTTCGTCCCGTTTCATAGAAAAAGTAGTTACAGGACTCTACTATTGCCTGTGAAACATTTATACTTCCATGGGTCAAATGCTGCTCTGACCATATCCAGCATTTTGGCTGATAATCTTCATAAAATTTGTAAATTCCCTCACAGGTTATCTGCTCATTTGCAGTTATAGCGCCGGTTGAAAGCGCTGCAATCGCAGTTAGTGGCTTAAAAGTTGAGCCGGGGGTATATGTTCCGCTTATTGCGCGGTTCCATAGCGGCTTTGACTCATCCTGCACCAAAGAATCATAATCCTTTGAAAAGGTCTGAGGGTCATAGTTTGGGTATGTTGCAAGAGCCAAAACTTCGCCAGTATTCACATCTATCGCCACCGCCGCACCTGCGCAGGCATCTTCTCCGCGGTTTGACCGCCCGTCAGCCGCACCTTGTGCAGCTATATTTTTAATATTGCGTTCAAGCGAATCCTCAGCAACTTTTTGAAGTTCTGAATCAATTGTTAAAACGACATAGTCTCCGGGCACAGCCGCTTTTTCGGTATTTCCTTTTAAAAGGTCGGTATCTTTTCCGTAAAATGCACTTTTTGTCCCATTTTCACCACGAAGATAGCTTTCACATATCTTCTCTATGCCCTGTTTTCCAACCAAGTCATTTAAAGAATAGCCCTTCTCTTTAAGCTCTGCATATTCCTCCTTGTAAATCTTTCCTACCCTGCCCAGAATATGTGCCGCCACTTTTCCGCTTGTATATTCGCGAAAAAAATCCTTAGTTACAGATATTCCGGGGAATTCTCCGCTGCGCTCCTTTATTCTCGAAACCACCGTTACAGGAACATCGCTTGCCAGAATATACGGCGTATTTATGGAAAACCCTGATTTTCTTATATCATATCTTATCCCAATTAGCCTTCTTAAAGAATTTTGCGGTACATTATCCGCAAAATAACGCTCCTTGAAGTAATCTAACACTTCATATGCTGTCATATTTTTTGATATGCCTGTATTTTCTTTATACCACTTTTCTTTTTCTGCTTCATCGCGAAAAGTAAACTCATACGGCTCATCTGCGCTTACAGGCAATGTGTCTTCTAATGTATATCCGTCTTTATCAAAAATATCAAAAAGCTTCAAAATCATTGTGTTAAATTCCTCGTCCTTAACATCAGTTTTTTGAAGCCTTAATGAATAACCTCTCCTGTTTGTTACAAGCGCCTTTCCGTTTCTGTCAGTTATTTCTCCGCGCGGTGCTTTTTCCACTATATTTGCAGAAACGCGCTGATCAGACAGATTTTTGTACCCTTGTCCGTTTATTATTTGCATATCATAAAGCCGCCATATTATTGCAAGAAGCATTATGACAACGATAATTTTTATAACAAAAAATCTCCACTTTTGCAAAAGCGTTTACCTCCTTTTTGCGATAATTCTGATGCCCAAAAAGTAGAATAGCCAGCAAATCAGCATGTTATAAATTGCCGTAGGCAATATTATAGACCACATACATCTGAAAAAGTTTGAAGCACCTATGTCCTGTATATGAATTATCATATAAAACACTTGAACGATGATTGTAAGCAAAAATGAATCTATCGTTAAAAACAGCCATTTTGAATAAAATATTGCATTTTTCAGCTTGAATGTGCAGTAGCATGAAATAAAAAACGCAGCCGTATATGTACCGAAACCATGTCCGTATAAAATATCAGAAATTGCACCCAAAAGTACAGAAAGCGTCATAACATATGAAATATCGCTTTCCAGTATGGCTGTTACAATCAAAAAAGAGAAGGTCAGCATAGGGACTGCACCCGAAAATGCAATATATTTTCCAAAAGCGACCTCTGTTATAAATACAAAAAGTGATAGAACGGCGTATTTAATATCTTTTTCAAATTTCATTCCGCTACCCCTTCATCAGTATTATCCTTTTCCCACTCTCCGTTATGGTATGTAATCACCAAAACCTCATAAAGCGACGAAAAATCAACGCTTGGCTCAATGGTGGCATATTCAAGGTTCCCTGCACTGTCGGAATGTATTTCGGTAACTTTGCCTACACTCAAATCACTCGGATATATTCCGCCAAGCCCTGATGTAAGCAGTATATCGCCGTTTATCAGTTTTTTGTCATTCGACATATATTCGAGCTTTGCCTGCTTATTTTCAGCAAGAGCCGCGTCTCCGCTTACCACGCCAATATCACCTGTTCTTGCAAGTTTTACGCCCACAGAGTCAGATATATTTATAAGAGTTGAAACCTTAGCCCAGTTTCTGCCGACCTGCGTGACTTTCCCAACAACCCCAAGTCCTGTAATAACCGCATTATCTTTACTGATCCCTGCATTTTCGCCCTTATTTATCATAATGGTATCATACCAGCTGTTTGGCTCATATGAAATTACTCTTGCTGTAATAGTTCTGCTTTCCTGCATACCGTCTTTAAGCGACAAAAGTTCCTTTAAGCGTCTGTTTTCAACAATATATTCCTCACGGCTCCTGTTTTCGATTTTAAGTGCGTTTACCTGCTTTTTCAATTCTTCAATTTCAGCCTCATAGGAATTTGCATTTTTTACGGCTACCACGAATTTTCTAACAGGCGTGACAACTTTTTCGCCCGCATTAAATACAGGTGATATAATACTGTTTAAGGCATTTTGAACAGGATTATTCCCAATTTTTGAGAAAACCATCAAAGATGCCAGAAGAACGAGCAAAATTATCACTATTTTTAAATATCTGTGCTTAAAAAATGACATTTAAAAAATCCTTTCTTTATATGTGCCTCGCAACTGATGAGCGAAGAAGTATATTTTCATTTTCAGTTGCCAGTTCTGTGCCTAAAACCACGCAATCAAGCGGGGCTTCCGCAATTTTCACAGGAACTCCTATTGCTTCCTCAATAGCTTTATCTATATTCTTAATTAAAGCACCGCCGCCCGTTAGCGTTATCCCATTTTTCAGAACATCTGCTGTAAGCTCGGCAGGTGTTATACCAAGAGTATCGCGTATTTCTTCTATTATTGATGCGATATTTTCCGCAATCGCTTCTCGCACTTCTGTTGCAGAAATTGCAATGTTTTTTGGAAGTCCTGTTGCGCTGTCCCGTCCGCGCACTTCATAGACACTCTCATTTTCATACGGCACAGCCGAGCCAAGTTCATGTTTAATTTCCTCAGCGGTTTTATCACCTATTGTAAGAGCATATTTATGTTTTATATAGTTAATAATTGAACTGTTTAAAGCGCCTCCCGCTAACTTCACCGAGCGAGATGAAACAACTCCGCCGAGTGCGATAACCGCAGTTTCACATGTGCCGCCACCGATATCGACAATCATATTCCCCTCAGGGCGCATAACATCTATGCCTGCACCAAGCGCCGCAGCAATAGGTTCTTCAATAAGTGTTACAGCTTTTGCACCGGCGAGCATTAGCGCCTGTACCACCGCCCGTTTCTCAACATTTGTTATACCTGTTGGAACACACACCGTAACTCTGGGCTTAAAAATGGCGCCCTTTTTACCAAGCGCAATATGAATAAGCCTGCGCATCATTGCTTCTGTTATGTCTATATCCGCAATAACGCCGTCCTTTAAAGGGTGAATTGCTGCAATATTTTCAGGGGTTCTTCCAAGCATTTCGTCCGCATCGTTACCGACTGCCAAAACCTTATGACTGTATTTGTCTATTGCAACGACAGACGGTTCTCTTACCACTATTCCCCGCCCTTTTATACATACAAGCGTATTAGCAGTTCCCAAATCTATGGCAAGGCTTCTTCCAACCTTAAATAGGTTAAATCTCATTGTTTTAACTCCTTAAAAATATCAAATTCAAATTCCTTTTCCAAAATTTCGGAAAGTTTTTTTACAGGAAGTCCGATAACATTAAAAAAATCGCCTTCGATTTTTTCTGTAAAGAGTGCGCCAAGCCCCTGAACAGCATATGAACCTGCCTTATCCATAGGCTCTCCCGTCTTTACATAAGCTTTAATTTTTTCAGGTGTAATTTCGCAGAATGAAACCTTTGTTTCCTCTTTTGCGCAAACGCTTTTCAAGGTTTTTGCATCCATTACACAAATGCCGGAAAAAACACTGTGGGTTCTTCCCGAAAGTTTCGAGAGCATATACTCTGCATCTTCCTCATTTTTAGGCTTTCCTAAAATCTGCCCGTCCAAACATACAATTGTATCGGCAGAAATTATAAGTGCATTTCTGCTTTTCAGCTTTTCGGCTACCGCCGCCGCCTTTAAAAGTGCTAATTCCTGCACATAAAGTGGAGCTTCGACAGAGTTTTTATCTATTTTGCTTTCATCAGCGCTGGAAACTAAAACCTCAAATTCAAGTCCGAGCTTTTCCAGAATTTCCCGACGCCTGGGAGACGCTGATGCTAAAATTATCTTTTTCATATATTATCCTTTATTATACACTGTTTCTTTATTTTTACTCCGTTCCGCGGTAAAAATGTCCGCGTGTAAAGGTATTTTCAAGCGGCGGATTTATCTTTTCACCTGACAGTGCCTTTTTATATTCTCCTATTATTTTACCACATTCTGCAAAATTTTCAACCGTAAATATCAATCTTAGTGCATTTATTTTCAAATTTGTCAAATCGGAAAGCTTGTCCGCCATATAAACCGGCTTTGAATTTACAAGCTCACAAATGCACCCGGGCTTACACAAAAGCGGGAAATTCTGACCTTTTCTGTCATGCAAAGAATTGATCATTTTTCCTTTCTGGCATTTTCCTGATGCTTTTAGCGGACAGTTTTCCATAACCATAAGCGCAAGCCTTCCGTATGCAATAACCTCATTCCCCTCTGCAATACCCGAAAGTTCATGGATATTAAGTTCAGGCGACAATGTTACCCTTTTAAAGTGATTATAAAAATATAAGCTGTCTGAATTTGTGATATTTAGTCTGTAATCACCGTAACATTCTGTATTTTCATTGATTTCGCCGATATTGCAGACGAGTATTTTATCTGCATTGAATTTTTCATAACTTCTATCGTCGCGCATAACAGGCGGCAGCTTCGCTATTACTGAAATATCAGGATTCTCTGCTCTCACCCTGTCAAAAATATCTATGGGGACATAAATTTGGGTAATCCCTGCGTCAACGCACTCTTTTACCTGCTCATAAGCGGAAATTTCCGCCACAAGAATTGGTTTTTTATCATATTTTTTAATTTCTGACGGAGTATAAGAAAAAGTTCTTCGGCTCCCGATTTCTGCAAGCCTGTCCTCAAACAATTTACACAAGTTTCTTCTTGCATCATTTATTTGAGATAAGGAAACCATAGCGTCTTCATCCATGGTAAGCTCCGCATCCTTTGCAAAAAACGGAGTATTCCCAAGCTTTAAAAGCTGATTTTTAATTCTCGCAGCATTCTCTTTCCCGTTTTTCCTTTTTTCAAGCAAAGTGTTTCCGTGGTATTCTGCAAAATGCCCATCGTTATCCCACATACAAGCCGTTATAGGCCGATTTTTGCATATACTTGTCGAAATAAATACCTCTTTTTTTCTCAAATTGACATTTTCTCTGCAAATACTTTTTACTTCGTCTGAAAATTTATTTTCAGAAATATTTGAGGGATTTTCAAGGCTCATCATTTCCTTTCCAAGCTTATCCTCAAAATATCCGCTTGTAAATCCGCTCCTGTTAAATGCGTCTAAAAGCTCTTTTTTATCGTCTTTTGAAACTT
>DMLG01000140.1 GCA_003453455.1 Clostridiales bacterium | reverse complement strand
GCCATAAGTGCGCTTGAATTTACCTTTTTTGCGGCCGATGCGGTATAGCGGAACATAAGTTCTTTAACTATTATGGACAAAACCGCAGCAATAAGCGCAAAAATTCCCGGTACAATTATTTCAGAATGTTCCGAAAATAAGGTTTTTACACCGGATGCGCCTATACCCAGCCCCGTTAATGCGAGCATAACGGAAAGAAGGATTGCCGCAACGCATTCAAAGCGTTCATGACCGTAAGGGTGTCCTTCGTCCGAGCTTTTTCCTGCCAAATTAACCCCGATTAAAACAATTACCGTGCTTAACACATCAGAAGCTGAATGCACGGCGTCCGAAATCATAGCGGAAGAATGTGAAAAAAGACCTGCAAAAAGTTTAAAAAATGTCAAAACAAGATTACAAATTATAGTATTTACCGATACGCGTTTGGCGGTATCAGGCTCTTTTATTTTTTTCATACTACGCCTCCTGTTCAAGCTTTTTTTGATTATAACAAACACAAAATGATTTGTCAATTAAAAGAGCCGCAAATATAGCGGCTCTTTTTTGCTCTTTGATGTACGATTTCCGATAAGGAAACAGGCGATATTACCGTTTAACTAAATTAGTTGTTGCACATACAGGTTACGATAACGATGATAATAAGTACCCATAAAATCATATCAAAGTCAAAGTTTCCGCAACCGCCGCAATTGTTACATACGGAACCACAGTCACCCATAGTTTTGCCTCCTTTCATAATCGGTTTTAAAACCGTTTTGATATATATTATGTTTTTTGATAAGATTTGGTAGCTTGTATTGAAATTTTTTTATTTTTGTTATATAATACTGCTTTAAGAGGAGAATTCTGTATGGAAAAAGAAAAAATTTCAAGAATAAACTACCTTGCCGCAAAAAAGAAAAGCGAAGGGCTTTCACAAAGTGAGCAGGAGGAACAAAAGCAGCTTTATAAAGAATATTTAGGGGCGATAAGAAGGAATTTTAAAGCTACGCTTGACAGCATAGAAATAATAGATAAAAAATGAAAGGATTTAAAAATATGAAAACAGTAGTAAAAGAGCTTTTTAAAGATCCGCAACAATTTGAGAATAAGGATGTGACCGTTTCGGGCTGGATAAGGAATATTCGAGTGTCAAAAAATTTCGGATTTATCGAACTTAATGACGGAACTTTCTTTAAATGCGTTCAGATTGTTATTGAGGATAATCTTGACAATTTTGACAAGCTCTCAAAACTTAACATTGCTTCGGCAATTACAGTTTGCGGAAAACTTGTGTTGACGCCTGATGCAAAGCAACCGTTTGAAATCAAGGCGGAAAGCGTTGTGATTGACGGTACATCGACGCCTGACTATCCTATACAGAACAAGCGTCATACAATGGAATTTTTGAGAACGCAATATCATTTGCGTGCGAGAACGAACACCTTTTCCGCGGTTTTCCGCATAAGGTCAATGCTCGCATATGCAATTCACCGGTTTTTCCAGGAGCGCGGTTTTGTTTATGTGCATACGCCGATTATAACAACAAGCGACTGCGAGGGCGCAGGCGAGATGTTCCAGGTAACAACTATGGATATGAACAATCTTCCTAAAACAGAGGACGGAAAAACCGATTTTTCAAAGGACTTTTTCGGCAAACAGGCAAATCTTACCGTTTCGGGACAGCTTAATGTTGAAACCTACTGTATGGCTTTCCGGAATGTTTACACTTTCGGTCCTACCTTCCGTGCTGAAAACTCCAACACAACGCGTCATGCTGCGGAATTCTGGATGATAGAACCTGAAATCGCATTTGCAGACCTTGCTGATGATATGGATTTAGCGGAGGATATGGTAAAATATATTATAACCTACTGTCTTGAAAACGCACCTGAGGAGATGGAATTCTTCAATAAATTCATAGACAAAGGCTTGCTTGAAAGACTTAATAATGTTGTATCAAACGATTTTGCAAGGGTAAGCTATACCGAGGCTGTGGAAATTCTAAAAAAGAATAATGATAAATTTGACTATAAGGTGGAATGGGGCAGCGACCTGCAAACGGAACACGAGAGATTTTTGACCGAGCAGGTATTTAAAAAGCCTGTATTTGTTACCGATTATCCGAAGGAAATAAAAGCATTTTATATGAAGCTGAACGATGACGGAAAAACCGTTGCGGCTTGTGACCTGCTTGTGCCGGGAATAGGCGAAATTATCGGCGGCAGCCAACGCGAGGAAAACTATGATGTGCTTATGTCAAGAATGAAGGAGTGCGGCTTAAATCCTGATGATTATAAGTTCTATCTCGATCTCCGAAAATACGGAACCAATAAGCACGCAGGCTTTGGCTTAGGCTTTGAAAGAGCGGTTATGTATCTTACGGGCATACAGAATATACGCGATGTACTTCCCTTCCCGAGAACGGTAGGAAGTGCGGAGTTTTAAACGGAGAATAGGACTATGAAATTTCTATATATAATAGTCATTTTGCTTTTTGTGTTTGCGGCATATAAATTGGCACCCGCAATTTTGAAAAATTTTGCTGTTAAGGCGCTGGCAGAGGGCAATAATGACAGAGCGGAAGTCTTGTATAAAAAAGCGTCACAAATGTTTGGCGGAAATAATCAGTATAAAACCGAATATGCGCTTTTACTTATGCGGATTGGGAAATTCAAGGATGCGGAAAATGTCCTAAATACTATTATACTTGACCGTGCAATTCCCAAAAAGGATAAAATAAACGCAAAAACTTACCGTGCTATGGCGTATCATAAAGAGGGCAGAACAGAAGAAGCAATAGAGGATATGACCGAGCTTTTTGGAACGGTGAAAACGACAGTCATTTACGGACTTTTAGGATATTTAAAACAGCTTGACGGGAGCAGTGCGCTTGATTTTTGCCTCGAAGCATACGATTATAACAGCGATGACAGGGATATTTGCGATAATTTGCTCGTGGCATATATAAGAGAGGGCAATTTTGAAAAAGCCTCCGAAATTGCAGAGGATTTGCGCGAAAAATATCCGCAGTTTGTTGAAGGATTCTACCATTCTGCAATTCTTGAACTGAAAAAAGGCAACTGGGAAAAAGCGTCGGAGTTTTTAAAAGAAACGGATAATTGCCGCAGGAGTATGCTTACAACCGTTTCGCAAGAGGATATAGAAAAATTAAAGGAAGAAATAAAAAATGCTTGAATTTACTTTTGTTTACGGCGAAAACGGGTATGCGCTTTCAAAGGATTTACGGGATTCTGTTTTCGGTGCGGAGCTTTCGGACGAATATGAAGGAAGCTCCTATCATCTTGTAGGCTATGATAAGACAAGACAGATTGCGTCGGCAAGGTTTACTATGATAAGTGACGCTGTTTGTCATATTGACTTTATTGCAGTAGATGAAAGTTACAGAGGACAGTATGTCGGGGACCTTGTGATTAAGGCAATAGAGGATAAAGCAAAATCTCTGGGGGCAAAAGAGGCGATTGCGGATTCTCCTGATGAAGTTGTGCCCTTTTTCGAGTACGAATACTACGAGAATACGGGAGCGGAACGGGAAAAATACGGCAAAAATTGCAGAATAATGCGAAAAGACCTGACAAAGCAACATAAGTGCAGGGGGTGTGTATAAATGGCACAGCCGCTGGCGGACAAAATCCGTCCTGAAAGCCTTGAAGATGTAGTGGGTCAGGAACAGCTTTTGGGTGAGGGCAAAATCCTGAAAAAAATCATACTTTCGGGCGAAGTGCCCAATATGATTTTTTACGGACCGAGCGGGACAGGGAAAACAACCGTTGCGAATATAATTGCAAAAAGAACAGGAAAGACCTTTTACCGCCTGAACGCGACAACTGCGTCAGTTTCGGATATAAAGGAAATTGTAGCATCTTTGGACACCTTTATGACGGCGGAAGGGGTGCTTTTATATCTTGATGAAATTCAGCATTTTAATAAAAAACAGCAGCAATCGCTTTTAGAGTTTATGGAAAACGGAAAAATTACTCTTATTGCCAGCACTACCGAAAATCCGTATTTTTATGTTTATGATGCAGTGCTTTCGAGAAGTACCGTATTTGAGTTTTTGCCTATACAGGAAAAGGATATTGAAAAGGCGCTGAAAAGGGCGGCAAAGCTTCTTTGCGAAAGCGACTATAAGGACTATAAAGTTGAGGTAAGTGGGGAGGCATACACCCATATAGCCTTTACATCAGGCGGAGATGTGAGAAAAGCTCTTAATGTATTGCAGATTTGCTTTTTGACGGCAGCGCCCGATGATAAAAAGCGTATTAAGATTACTGAGGATACGGCGGTACAGGCAACGCAGAAAAAGATTTTGCGCTATGATAAGGACGGGGACAGCCATTATGATGTGCTGAGTGCTTTTCAAAAATCCATACGCGGCTCTGACCCTGATGCGGCAGTTTATTATCTTGCAAAAATTTTATCAGCAGGCGATATGATATCGGCGTGCAGACGCATTTTGGTTATAGCCTCGGAGGATATAGGACTTGCTTATCCCCAGGCGGCGGCAATAGCGAATGCGTGCGTTGATTCTGCTATGCGGCTTGGTATGCCAGAGGCAAGAATACCGCTTGCAGAGGCGGTTATTATGCTTGCAACGGCACCAAAATCAAATTCTGCTATAATGGCGATAGATAAAGCTATGGGAGATATTTCGGCGAGAGATACGGGAAGTGTACCGGCACATTTGCAGGACTCGCACTATAAAGGTGCAGAAAATCTCGGGCATGGAACGGACTATAAATATCCGCACAGCTATCCGGGCCACTATGTAAAACAGCAGTATTTACCCGATAAAATCAAGAATGTCAAGTACTATGAGTATGGTGATAATAAGGCGGAAAAGGCGGCTAAGGAGTATTGGGATAGAATAAAGGAGAATTTGTGATGAAATACGGATTTTTGAAGGTCTGCGCAGTAACGCCCGAAATTAAGGTTGCCGACTGTGAGTTTAATAAAAAGAGCATATTGGAAGCTATACAAAAAGCGTATGAAAAGAGAGTAAAACTTGCTGTTTTTCCGGAGCTTTGCATAACAGGTGCAACCTGCGGAGATTTGTTTTTGCAGGGCACGCTTTTAAATGCCGCAAAAAAAGCGGTCTCATTCATTGCGGAAAATACGAGAGATATGGATATTTTGTGTGTTTTGGGTGCGCCTGTTTTGTGGGACGGTGCGGTCTATAACTGCGCAATAATTCTT
>DMLG01000094.1 GCA_003453455.1 Clostridiales bacterium | reverse complement strand
GGTCTTGGAATTACATGTGTAGCTATAATTTCGCCAAGTCTTGATGCGGATGCATTTCCTGCCTCAACAGCTGCCTTTACTGCTCCTACATCTCCTCTTACCATTACACTTACCAATCCTGAACCGATTTTTTCTGTTCCTACAAGTTCAACCTTTGCTGCTTTTAACATAGCGTCTGCTGCCTCTATTGCTGCAACAAGACCTCTTGTTTCAATCATTCCTAATGCTTCTAATGACATTTTTTTCTCCTCCTTAACGGTATTCTTTCCTATATCCTCTTTTTTTGTACCCGCATTTTGCGCAGTGCTCTTTTTTGCTGTTGCCATACCATATTACCTCAATTAAAACTTAGGCAGAATTTTTTCAACATCTGCATGCGGTCTTGGAATTACATGTGTAGCTATAATTTCGCCAAGTCTTGATGCGGACGCATTTCCTGCCTCAACAGCTGCTTTTACTGCTCCTACATCGCCTCTTACCATTACGCTTACCAATCCTGAACCGATTTTCTCTGTTCCGATTAGGGTAACCTCTGCTGCTTTGACCATTGCATCAGCCGCCTCAACGGCTGCTGTAAGACCTCTCGTTTCAATCATACCCAATGCTTCTAATGACATTTTCTTTTCCTCCTCTTATTTGTAAATATTATTTTTTATATTTTTAATGTACATATAACTGCACATAATTTAACGGTTTTCAGCGCTCGTTAATAATTGCAATTTTCAAACCTTCCATTTTAAGATTAGTCCTGTGGGCCTCATTTATTTCCGAAAGAGGGAATTTATGAGTTATAAGTTTATTCATAGGAAGCCCTATGCCCTTCGCTCTTTTAAGGAAATCAAATGTTGTGGCATAATCTCTTAATGTATATACCCATGAGCCTACAATTGTAATCTCCTTTGAACAAATGTCAAAGTGCGGATTTATTGTGGCATCTCCGCCATTTATAAAGAATCCGAGTTCACAAAGACCTCCGCCGTTGCGGACAAATTTATATATATTTGAATGTGCGTGCGGATTTCCTGTGCATTGGAACGCAAAATCTGCGAAATGCCCATCGAATGCGTCTTTTACTGCATCAGCCAGTTCCTCAGTGCTTTTATACTCTGTAAAGTTTACAGATTTCATAGCACCCATTTCCTTTGCAAAATCGAGACGCTTTTGCTGACCGTCTATGGCTACTATATTTTCAATCCCCATAGTTCTTAAAACTGCTATACAGATGAGCCCTATCGGACCGCAGCCTTGAACTGCAACTCTTGAATTAAATCTTAAAATTCCCGTTGATTTAGCCCTCTCAACAGCATGAATAAGTACTGCACACGGTTCAATCAGTATTCTTGACTCCAAATCCAAGTCGCTTACATTAAAGATACTCGAACCGCCCCTTACAACTAAGTAATCAGAAAACCATCCGTTTAAGTGAATATCATCGTCGGGAAGCAGTCCATATACATCAGCGCCTCCAACATTTTGTTTATTCAGGTCAAACATTGTAATGTCGGGATTATCCTTAAATATCATACAGGTAACAACCTTATCCCCTATCTTTAAAGGCTTGCCCGCACTGTCCTTTTTGACATTTTTACCCATTTTTACTATTTCGCCCGTTCCCTCATGTCCGAGTACAAGCGGAATCAATCCAAAGGGGTCTCTCTTAAATTCGTGGGCGTCTGTACCGCATATACCGCACCCTTCCACCTTAACAAGTATATCGTCATCTCCCAATTCGGGAATTGGAAATTCCTTAATTTCATAGTTTTCCAGCTTTGTAAGCATAGCAGCTCTGCTCATTTTAGGGATTTCTCCGCTTGATTTTGCCTGACTTGTTCCGGACCCCAACTCAGACAATACTTGTTCAACAATTTTAGAAATCTTATCCTGACTAATATCCATTTTTTCTCTCCCATCTCTCTTATTTCCTGATGCCTTTGTTGTAACGACCATAACAACACCAAACTTAAATTTATGTTCAGCATCTTCTTCTTTGTCTGTTTTACAGATTATAAAAGAATGATTCTTGTATGTAATTGCCCCCATATACGACATAGCCGCCTGAATGTTCATATTGCTGCCGGAAAGGGAAATAAGTGTTTTTTTCTCATTTCGAGAGGCTAAATAGCCGCCTTCTTCTACAAGGTAGTATATAAATTCATCAGCTCTATCTTCATCTATTGAAACACACACCAAGCCTTCTATATTTCTTACAGTCTCTTTGGCTTTTTTGAAAAGAATATGCGATAAATCTTCTATTTCATCATGCACTCACATTCCTCCTTGAAAAGCCTGCCGCCAAAATCCGCAAGGAATGTATCCTGCTCCTCGCTGCCGCCGCTTACACCAAGTCCGCCGATAATTTCCCCTCCATATTCAAGCGGAACACCTCCGCCAAATACAACAATTTTATTATCATTTGTAAACTGTATCCCATAAAGCGGGGCTCCGGGCTGCGCAAGCGGTTTTAGCTCTGTCGTTGACATTTTAAGAGATACTGCTGTATATGCCTTATTTACAGCAATATCAAAGCTTGCAATATATGAATTATCCATACATTCAACCGCAACAGGTCTTGCACCCTCATCATACACGGCAGCAACAGCATTGACGCCCATTTCCGAAGCTTTTTTCAAAACACCGTCAATCACCTTTTTTGCCATATGCAAACTCATCTTAATATTGTTTTTGGCGATAACACTTTTTACAATTGCTGTAACTAATTGCGTCAACTCTTTTTCACTCATTTTATATGTACCTGTAAGGTCATTATTTACCAAGCTCTTCTATAACTTTCTTTGTTATTGCTGCTATTAAATCTGCATCTGTTCCCTGCAACTCGGAATCTTTGGCGCCGCATGCACCGCATGAATGACAGCTTGCCTTGCCATTTTTAGCATTGGGACAAAGGTCGGCAGGATGTTTACCTGTCATACCGAACTGTCTTCTTATTTCATAAAGCCTCATAACCTGGGATTTTGAAAGTTCCTTAGGTCCTCCAAGCTGCTTTGAGTGATAGAGAAGCTCTGCATAGAATTCAACAGACTCCATTTTATGATAAGCATTAAGCAGACTGTCAGAAAATGTGAGTGCACCGTGATTTGCAAGCAAAACTGCATCATAGTGCTGCAAGTATTTTTCAACCGCATCAGGTATTTCTTCCGTAGAAGGTGTACCGTATTCAGCAATAGGAACGCAGCCAAGGGCTATAACTGCCTCAGGCATAATGGGCTGCGTGAGCGGTATTCCTGCAATAGCAAAGCTTGTTGCATAAATCGGGTGAGCGTGAACAACTGATTTTACATCGGGTCTCTGCTTATATACCCTCATATGCATCTTAATTTCAGAAGAAGGCTTAAATCCCTTATTTGCCTCTATTACCTTGCCCTCTCCGTCAACCTTGCAAATATATTCAGGTGTCATAAATCCCTTGCTTACGCCTGTGGGCGTGCAGAGAAACACATTGTCCGCAATCTTTACAGAAATGTTTCCGTCATTTGACGCAACCATTCCTCTGTTATAAATTCTCTTTCCGATTTCACAAATCTGTTTTTTAATTTCGTATTCATTTACCATTTTGCTTTTCTTCCTTTCTCTATGTACATTTTCTATTATAGCTATATAATACCACTTATATCATATAATGTCAACATAAAAATGTTGTTTTTTTTATTTTTTTGTTGTTTTTTCTGTTTTTATGTTTTTGTTATTGGGCAAACTGTAAATCCTAATGTTTCCTGACAATATCTGCAAACAGAATCAGTCGCAGACTGTACCTGAGATACAGTGCCGGTCACAATTAAAGTTCCGCTGACTCTGTCAACAAATCCAATCTCTACTCCCGATGCCTTCATTGCAATATCTCCTGCAATAATTGCTGTTTCGGCAGGACTTACAGTGATTATTCCGATAGCCGACCTTTTACTCTCCATCTCAGGTGCAAGACCTAATTTTTGGTAGAGAGACTCATCAGGATTTGCAATAATATGTGCAAGCGTTATCTGTTTACCCGGTACAATTTCCTGAATTATTCGCATCTTATCTTTAATAAAAAAATTGTCTTCCATTCGTTCCTCCTATCCGCCTATCTGACATTTAAGTCCGGTTGACTCGGCAATAGCTTTTAATTCATTCATTTTATCAGCATTTGGCGGCAAAACATCTCCCATAAGATACTCTCGCCCCAACCACTTGTATTTATCGGCACCAAGTCTGTGATACGGCAAAAGATGTATCTCATTAACATTTTCAAGACTTGCCGCAAATTTTGAAATATCGAGAATTTCCTCCTTTGTATCATTAAAAGTAGGTATTACAGGAACTCTTATAATAAGTTTTTTGGCATATTTTGCAATCTTTTTTGCGTTTTCCAAAACAAGCTCATTGGGTCTTCCGATAAATTCCTCGTGCTTACGGCTGTTTAAATGCTTAATATCCATCAAATACAAGTCTAAATGCGGCAAAAATCTTTCTATTACATCAAAACTTGCAAAGCCTGTGGATTCCATAGCTGTATTTATGCCGCTGTTTTTCGCAGTTCTCAAAAGCGCAACGGCAAATTCAGGTTGCAAGAGCGACTCACCACCCGATAGCGTAAGTCCTCCGCCTGAGCGGTTATAGTACGGCCTGTCCTTTAATACTACATCCATAACTTCTTTTACAGTTATGTCCTGCCCTTCCGTTTTAACCTTTCCGTCAACATTCATCGTCTGAATTTCAAAACTCTGAGATTCAGGATTACAGCACCATCTGCAACGGAATGCACATCCTTTTAAAAAGACAATAGTCCTTATGCCGGGCCCGTCGTGCACGGAAAACCGCTGAATATTAAATATTCTTCCAACTTTATCTAAGTCACGGCTATCCATTGTTTCCTCCAAATATATAAGTTAAAATCCTCGTTGCTCTGTTCTGTTTATAATATCATCTTGTAGCGATTTTGAAAGAGTTGTAAACAAAGCGCTATATCCGGCAACCCTGACAACAAGATTTTTATAATTTTCAGGGTGTGCCTGCGCATCCTTTAACGTTTCACGGCTAACAACATTAAATTGCATATGCATTCCCTTCTGGTCGAAATATGCCCTTATTAAAGCTACAAAGTTTTCGAGCCCCGTCCTTCCGCTCAGTGCTGACGGGTGGAATTTCATATTGAATAAAGTTCCGTTTGAGGCTATAAAATGGTCTAATCTCGAAACCGAATTTGCAGATGCCGTAGGACCGTTCACATCCTTACCGGAACTTGGCGATACACCGTCCGCAACAGGCATATGTGCAAACCTTCCGTCAGGCGTTGCACCTGTTTGTGCGCCCAAGGGTACATTTGCAGAAACAGGATATAATCCTGCCTGGAACATTCCTCCGCGCGGATTTTTATAACTTTCAAGCGGCTTTGTATAAGTATAGGCAACATCCCTTGCAAAGGCATCTACATCATCAATATCATTACCAAATTTAGGAAGACTGTCTATCATTTCAAGCAAAGCGTCATATTTTGCAGCACTTCCCGAATCACCGTTATAGGACAAAACCTCTTTATATACCTTTTCAACAATTTGTTCGTTTATTTCCTGTCCCGAAAGCTTAATCTGCTTTACTATTTCAGCTGTTATTTTTTCCGCTTCCTTATCATCGAATCCTCTGCCATAGTTATTATCAAGTGCTTCCTTATATTCTGAAAGCGTAAGCTTTTTCTGTTCGAACACGAGCTTCTTAATTGCATACAGAGAATCTGCCATATTGGCAATTCCAAAGCCCTGCGGACCTGTAAAATTGTAAACCGCTCCGCCCTCTTGTACAGACTTTCCTCTTTTAAAGCAATCATCAACCATTGATGACAAAAATGGCAGCGGACACCTTGTTGCGTGTGCAACATCTATTGAATTATCTGCATTTACAAGCAACTTAATCTGGTAGTTCATCTGCTTTTTGTAGGCGTCATAAAACTCATCAAAAGTCTTAAACTCCGAAACATCTCCTGTTTTAATGCCCACAAGCTCACCGTTATCCATTCCGTTATTGAATGTAAGCTCCAACACCCTACACATATTGAAAAAAGCTGCGTCATGCCAACCGTCTGTTTTACCCGCCTTTTGAGGCTCTACACAGCCGATTATATTATAGTCCCTCGCATCTTCCATAGTAAGACCTCGGCTTATAAGAGCAGGAATTATAACCTCATCATTGTAATAAGCAGGAAGTCCCACACCTGTTCTCGTAAGCTCTGCTGCTTTAATAAGAAATTCAAGCGGCGAACCGTTCCATACTCTTATAGAAAACGACGGTTGCGGCAAAAGCACATGCATGGAAGCATAAATACACATAAACGAAAGTTCATTTGTTGCATCCCGTCCATCCGCAGTCTGCCCCCCTGCTATGAGATTTTGAAATAAGCTGTATCCGGCAAAACCTTCAGCAGAAGCGGCATCTCTTGCCTTATTTAAATCATTCAGCTTAATCCAGATACAGTCCATAAGCTCTTGTGCAAATTCAAGGCTTAAATTTCCTGCATCAATGTCCTTTTTAAAATAAGGATACATATATTGGTCAAACCTTCCGGGAGAAATGGAATGTCCGCTTCCCTCCATCTGTATAAGCATTTGGACAAACCAAAAGGATTGACATGCCT
>DMLG01000020.1 GCA_003453455.1 Clostridiales bacterium | reverse complement strand
GCCTTTGCCAAAACCCGTAAGTCTGTAACAAATATTTCTATATTTCCCGTTTTTATAGCGCTATTTTTGCTTTCACGCTCCCGCACTACTCCCTTTGCCATCAAAACATATTCGCTGTGGCAAAGAGATGCCTTTTCAAAAATCTCTTTTTCGGTTTCAGTATCAAACGCAAGCTGAACAATGCCTGTCCTGTCACGCAAATCAATAAAAATAAGCGTTCCCATATTACGGATTTTCTGCACAAATCCGCCGACAGTCACTTCTTTACCTATTTCAGAAACATCGCCGCAGTAATGCGTTCTTTTAAGTCCCTGCATTGTATCCATTTATCTGTCCTCCTTAAAAAAATCAAGCAGTTTATTCATTTCCGTTTCGGTCTCATTACCGCTTTGCATATTTTTTATTCTGATTTTTCCTGTGTTTATCTCATCACCGCCCAAAACAAGCGTATATTTTGCGCCGATTTTGTCTGCATATTTCATTTGCGGTTTCAATCCTCTTCCCATATAGTCCGTTTCCGCCGCAATCCCGCCCCTACGGAGCATAAACACAAGCTTTTGTGCCTCCGCTTTTGCAGCCTCTCCCAAGGGAACTATATAAATTTCCGGATTATCGGATTTTGGTATCTCAACGCCCTGCTCTAAGAGCCTTAAAAGCAGACGCTCAATACCAAGACCAAAACCTATTGCAGGCGTCTTATCTCCGCCAAATTCCTCAATAAGCCCATCGTACCGTCCGCCGCCGCATACGGTAAATCCTCCCGATATAATTTCAAATACGGTTTTAGTATAATAATCAAGTCCACGGACAATTCCGCTGTCAATATTGTATTCTATTCCGAGAGCTTCAAGACTTTTTAAAAATCCCTCAAAATGTTCACGGCAATCGTCACATATATAATCCAAAAGCCGCGGCGCATTCTTTACGATTTCTCCGCATACAGGAGACTTACAGTCAAGTATGCGCAAAGGATTTCTGTCAAATCTTGACTTACAGGTATCGCATAATTCTGCAAGGTGTGGTCTTAAATAGTTTTTAAGCGCCTCATTGTATTTTGCACGGCATTCGGGACAGCCGATACTGTTCACATTTACCGACATATCGGAAAGTCCTGCTCCCTTTAAAAATTCCATCGCAAATGAAACTACTTCTGCATCAATCATAGGTCCTTTTGAACCAAAAACTTCAACCCCGAACTGGTGAAATTCACGAAGTCTTCCCTTTTGCTTATTCTCATAGCGAAAACAAGGAAGTTCATACCACATTTTAAGCGGCAGAGCGTCCTGATAAAGATTATTTTCAAGATAGCTGCGGCAAACAGACGCCGTACCCTCCGGGCGCAGGGTTACACTTCTTCCGCCCTTATCCAAAAAGGTGTACATCTGCTTTTCAACAACATCCGTTGTGTCCCCCACACCACGCTCAAAAAGCTCGGTATGCTCAAAAGTTGGAACGCGTATTTCCTTATATCCGTAAAGTTTTGCAATATTCTTAAATTTTTCCTCTAAAAACTGCCAGCGAAAGCTTTCCTTAGGCAGTAAATCCTCAGTACCCTTAGGCGCTCTTGTTATTATCATCGGTTAAACCACTCCTATTTTTATTATGTAGGAAATCACCTCAATTTGAGACAATTTCCGAAATAACAAAACTGCTACCTTGTACCCACGCCCGCAGGCGGAGCTTTTATCAAAGGCTTTTTTACATACATAGCTATTTTATTCTTTTACCGCCTCATTGTCAAGAAAATTTAGCATTTACTTCTAAAATTTTCATATTTTGCTTGATTATGTCTATATTTTATCATATAATATATACAATTATGTTTGCGAGGTTTTATATGAAACAAGAAAAAAAATCCTTTATGATAAATGTATCAATAGTTATGTTTTCACAAATCGCAGTTAAGCTTTTGGGAATGGTTTATCGCGTTGTCATAACAAATTTCCGTGGTTTCGGCGATTTGGGAAACGGCTACTTGAATGTAGGATTTCAGATTTATACCCTGCTTTTGGCGATTTCCTCAATAGGTATCCCTAATGCTGTATCAAAGCTGACTTCTGAAAAGGTTGCAGTAGGCGACTATGCAGGTGCACACAAAATTTTCCGTGCGGCAATGCTTTTATTTGCGATAGTCGGCACCGTTTCCTCTGCAATTCTGTATTTCGGAGCAGGATTTATTTCAAAATATATAGTACACCTTGACGATACAAGATATGTCCTAATGTGCCTTGCTCCGTCAGTTCTGTTTGTATGCCTGTCCTCTGTTATACGCGGATATTTTGTGGGTATGGAAAATATGCACGCAACAAGCACTTCTCAGGTTTTGGAGCAGTTTTTTAAGTGCACGCTGACAATTTTGATAGTCTATATTCTTGCAAGTTTCCCTGCTATCCTGACCGTGCTTTTTGATATATCCGAAAAAGACGAAAATTCGCGTGCGGTATTTATGGCATCGGGCGCACAAATTGCAACAACACTTTCAACAGTTATAAGTTTTCTGTACCTTTTACTCTTTTATCTGCGCAGAAAAAAGAAAATTTTTGAAAATATTAAATCGGCAGATTTGACAGAAAAATCGGATTTTAGGTCGCTTTTTAAAAAGATACTTTTCATATCCGTGCCCATCTCGCTCGGCTCGGTAATTTCCGCCGTAAACAGGATTATTGATACGGCGACGATAACAAGAGGTATTGAGGTAGCTTTTAAAGCCGTAATCCCTGCTCACGGGAATATTGCGGCAATTTACAGCCCCACCCTTTCCCAGCTTTCAAAGGAGGCGGCAAGGCTTTCGGGACTTCTGTCAAAAAGTGACACCTTAATTAACCTGCCCCTTGCGATAAATATATCCTTCTCTACGGTACTCGTTCCGGCAATAGCAGGCGCTCTTGCAATAAATGACAAAAAAAGTGCCACAGAAAAGGTCAATTACTCGCTTTTAATTTCAATTCTTATTGCACTCCCCTGTGCTGTGGGATATATTGCGCTTGCATCTCCCATATACCGCCTTTTATATCCTAATGCAAGGCTTGGCTATGACCTTTTGCAAATAAGCGCTTTTGCTATGGTTTTTACCGCCCTGAATCAAACGCTTTCAGGCTCTTTGCAAGGCGTTGGCAAGGTTTTTGCGCCTGCTACGGGGCTTTTAATAGGCTGTGTGGCAAAGTTTATTTTGAATGTAATTTTGATAAGACAGCCTGCAATAAACATTTACGGCGCACCGATAAGCTCTGTTGTGTGCCAGATAATCGCTTTTTCATATAGCTTTTGTGTATTGAAAAAGCATATCTCAGTTAAAATTGACTTATCCAAACACATAATAAAACCGCTTATTTCGGCCTTTGCTATGGGCGCATGCGCATACATCACATATAGCGTATTTATGCTGATTTTGCATAATAATATGATAAGTGTTTGCGCAGCTATTGCACTTTCTGCGGCTGTTTATTTTACATCAGTTGTATTTTTGAAGATTTTAGATGACAGCGAAATTCTTATGCTTCCTATGGGAAACAAAATTTACAAATTCCTTGTAAAGCGTGGAATTTATAAATAATTTGACTTTATCGTATTTTTTTGGTATTATAACATAAGATAATTTGGTATTTGAAAGGATGATGGTTTTGGATTCACTTCCCTCCCGATGTTTGTTCATTTTTGTCTGTATTCTGATTACAGGTGTTTTAAGATGCTTTGAGGGTGCGATAAATAATGTAAATATCGCCAAATTGCAGAGGCTTGCAGACAACGGCGAAAAAAGCGCAAAAGCTGCGCTTTCCCTGGCGGAAAACCCCAATAAATTTTATAATTCTCTGCGTGTTTTAACTGTTCTTGTTGAGCTTATTATGATTTTTGAGGCATCACGCTTTATGCCGAGTGCGCTTTTTGGTGATTTTCCTGATTTCTGGGCATATATTTTGAGTATTCTTCTGCTTTTTGTGTTTGTCCTGATTTTCGGAGTTTATATGCCAAAGCGTATCGCCGATATTGAGGCAGACAGGATAGTATTATCACTTACTCCCGTGCTGCGCGCGCTGTATTTTTTAGGACTTCCAATATCACTTCTATTAACCCACATATCAAATGTCTTTCTCCTGATTTTCGGCATAAAACCAAGTGATACTGATGATGATGTGACAGAGGAAGAAATCCGTTTGATGGTGGATATCGGCAGTGAAAGCGGTGCTATTGACCCTGATGAAAAGGAAATGATACATAATATTTTTGAACTTGACGATACACAGGTTCGCGATATTATGACTCACCGAACTGACGCAGTTATTCTTTGGCTTGACGAAAAAGAGTCCTGGGAAGATACGATTTCTAAATCCAATCACTCAATTTACCCGGTATGCAGTGAATCGGTTGACAATATTATAGGCACTCTAAACAGCCGTGATTTTTACCGGGCTCTTATAAAGGGCGGAAATACCGAAGAGATATTGCGCCAGCCGTACTTTGTCCCAGAAACATTAAAAGCGGACGAGCTTTTCCGCCAGATGCAAAAGACAAAATCGCATTTTGCCATTGTTTTGGACGAGTATGCAGGGCTTGGCGGAATTATAACAATGTCCGACCTCTTAGAAGAAATCGTAGGTACTCTGTCAAATGAGTATGACGATAAAGAGGAAGATGATATAGTAAAAATAAATAATAATACCTACAAAATCTCAGGTTCTTGTGACATAGATAAAGTGTCCGATACCTTGGGCGTAAACTTTCCCGATGAGGAATATAACACCTTTGCAGGTCTGATACTCTCCGAGCTTGGCGAAATCCCCGAAGACGGGACAACTCCTGAAATCACCGCATTTGGTCTTAAAATAAAAGTAACCAAAATTCTTGACCACCGCATAGAGTCCGCTCGTGTCACAGTTTTAGAAAAAGTACAAGATAACAGCTAATATTAAGATACATCATTTCATATATTTAATCGGGTGATATGATGTATCTTATTTTTATGAGAAAAAAAGTTGTAGCTGTTTGCATATTCTTGCTATTAGGGCTTGCCTTTGGCTCATTTATTGTTATACGCCCTCACGCAGGCACATTTGTAAAGGACGGAAGCGTTACCGTAATCGTTGATGCAGGGCATGGTCTTCCAGACGGCGGTGCGGTAGGCATAGGCGGTACAATTGAGCAGGAAATTAACCTCAAAATCGCAAAAAAAGTGCGCGAGGTACTTGTTGCAAAGGGCATAAATGTTATAATGACACGCGAAACCGACTCAGGTCTTTCCGCTGCTAAAAATGCGTCTATACGCGAGATGAAAATAGAGGATATGAAAAAGCGTATGAAAATTATGAAAAAATCAAAAGCCGACCTTTTTATATCAATACATATGAATTCCTTCGGAAACAGTACTGCAAAAGGGCTTAGAATTTTCTATTCGCACAATTTTGAAGATATAAAGCCCCTTGCTGAAAACATACAAGTGCGTATGTCTGATGTTACGGGCGCAAATATGAGTATTGTAAAAACTGCTGACACAAGGCTTTACTTGATGAAAAATCCGCCTCTTCCGTGCATTTTGGTGGAATGCGGTTTTTTATCAAACCCCGAAGAAGAGAAAAATCTTGCTAATTCTGAATATCAATCGCGCCTTGCATGGGCTGTCGCAGACGCTATTGAAAAGTATTATGCACTACAAAAAAGCGGTTAAAACTGAAAAAATTGTCATATTTAACGAAAATGACAATTTTTTAACAATACCCTTGACCTTACAGGCGATATATAGTATAATTAGCATAATTTAGAAATAGAAGGAAGTTGATTTTAATGAGCAGAGTTTATAATTTTTCAGCAGGTCCGTCAATGCTCCCCGTTGAAGTGCTTAAAAAGGCACAAAATGAGATGGTTGAGTATGGCAAAAGCGGTATGTCGGTTATGGAAATGAGCCACCGTTCAAAGGATTATGAAGAAATTATATTTGGCTGTGA
>DMLG01000066.1 GCA_003453455.1 Clostridiales bacterium | reverse complement strand
GGCGAAGATATCAATGCAGATTCCAGATTTGCAGTTGTTAGAAAGGCTGCTGTTCAGGCTCAGACAGAGGACGGCGATAACTGCTACAGTGTAAGCGTTCTTTATGAAGGTGCAGAACAAGACTTGTTGTTCACAACAGCTTCTGGTGCAGATGAATTGGCAGCCGGTGACGCTATCTTCTTTAAGACAGACTCTGACGGTCTTGTAGAAACCTACTTCAGAGCATTGTCAATAGAAAGACTTGGTGCTACAAAGAACCCAACATTCAAGGGCACATTTGCAAACTTCGGAACAGACAAAATATTTGAAGGAACTAACGACAAGACCTTCACGTTTGATATAGAAGATTGGGATTACACAATCAAGAACGAAGATAAGAAGGATTACCAGTTAGTATATGCTGCTGTAACAGATGTTACAAGCAAGGGCATTGAGCTTGCAAATATACTCGATGGTAAAACTATCGACCTTATCAGCGGTGATCACAGCGAAGTATTCGGTGTTGATGCAGACTGCATCACTTACAGATATGATGTAAATGATCAGACAGCAGCAGCTAACCAGTACAAAGCTATCAATGTAGGCGGCGCTACAGCTTCAACAATTGCAGCTTATGAGGTTAAAGCAATTGATTCAACAGAAGCAGCTTCTAAGACTGAAATCTACAATCTTGAAGCAGGCGATGCTCAGGGTGCAAGCCATGTAACATACGCTTTGGCATTGATTGTTGACGGCGATATCGTAGAAATCTACACAATCGCTCAATAAGATTTTGGTTAAGGCGTTAGCTTAAATCATAATTTAAAAGAGTCGGACTTAAAGTCCGACTCTTTTTTAATCATACAAAGAGTAGAGTTTAGCAAGATTATCAAGTATAAAAAATGAGCGTATGCAAATACGCTCATTTTAAGCTTGATCTAAACTGTCCTTTTACTTTACAATCTCAATAGTCTTTATAACAACAGGAGTTTCGGGAACATCAGTCATTTTCTGCGGATATTTATTTCCCATATACAAAACCTCGCCATCAAGTGCCGTTGTTTTGCCTGTTGCAATCTCGTCAACCACTTCAATTCCCTTTGTAACTTCACCGAATGCGGCATACTGACCGTCTAATGATGGATAATCCTGATGCATTATAAAGAATTGACTTGACGCTGAGTTAGGTGCCTGTGTTCTTGCCATTGAGAGAACGCCTCTTGTGTGTTTTAAATCATTTTTAAAGCCGTTTGAAGTAAATTCACCCTGAATTGTATCGGTCTCCTTGGAAGTGAAATTACCTTCATAAAAGCTTTCGTCATATCCGCCGCCCTGAATCATAAATCCTTCTATAACCCTGTGGAAGATAAGACCGTCAAAGAAGTTTTGATTGATAAGATTTACAAAGTTTTCCACCGATTTGGGTGCAATATGCG
Source organism: Clostridiales bacterium (assembly GCA_003453455.1). Lineage (GTDB taxonomy): Bacteria > Bacillota > Clostridia > UBA1381 > UBA1381 > UBA1738. The sequence goes on along the minus strand of DMLG01000066.1, from coordinate 7,163 downwards.
GATATAAATCCGCCTCAATCTCTTTGTTATTAGTAAGGGTGATTTTAATATGCACCGCATCGGACTTATCAAGACCATCCTTTTTTGCCGTATTTGTGCCGCAGCCAACTATGGGGAGCAGCGTAAGGGATACGGCAAGACTTAAAATTTTTCTTGCTTTTTTATTCATCATTTTCCTCGCTTTCTGTATTTTCTTCCTCCGCAATATGGGGAGTTGTAGCTATGCTGACGGCTTTTATTCCATCAGAAAGCCTCATAATACGCACGCCCTGGGTTTGACGCCCAAAGGTGCTTATTTCAGCCGTGTGTGTACGCATAATAACTCCGTCGGAGGTGATTACCATAATATCGTCATCATCTGCAACTGCCGCAAGACCTATGACTTTACCTGTTTTTTCGGTAAGCTTATAGTTGAATATACCCTTTCCGCCTCTTGTCTGACTTCTATATTCATCAAAATCAGTCTTTTTGCCGTATCCGTTTTCAGTAAGCGTCAAAAGCTTCGTGCCTTCCTTTATAGTCACCGCATCAACTACATAATCATTTGATTTCAAGCGTATTCCGCGCACACCGTGAGCCGTTCTGCCCATAGGACGCACATCGTTTTCGTGGAAACGGATTGCCAAACCGTTTCTTGTGCCTAAAATAAGCTCGCTGTCATTATCGGTAATTTTTACGCTTATAAGTTCATCATCATCTGCAAGCTCAATGGCACGGAGTCCGCCTGCACGAATTTTAGAATATGCCAAAAGGTCAGTCTTTTTAACTGTTCCAAGTTTAGTGATAAAGGTAAGGTAATGGTCCTCGGTAAATTCCGAAACAGGCACCATAGCCGTTATTTTCTCACCTGAGCTAAGCGGCAGGAGGTTGACAATTGCCGTTCCCTTTGCCGTTCTGCCCGATTCGGGGATTTGGTATGCTTTCATATCGTACACAATTCCGCGAGTAGTGAAGAAAAGTATATGATTGTGCGTTGAAGTTGTCAAAAGGTGACGGACAAAATCTTCCTCACGCGTTGCAAGCCCCGAAATGCCTTTGCCGCCTCTGTGCTGACTGCGATAGGTATCGACTGGTACTCGCTTTGTGTAGCCTGTATTTGTAAGAGTTATTACAACATCCTCTTCCTCTATCAAATCCTCGTCCTCAATGTCGATTGCGGACATAGAAATCTCTGTCCTTCTGTCATCACCGTATTTTTCCTTGATTTTTATAAGGTCTTCCTTTACAATTGCCAAAATCTTTTCTTCGTGTTCTAAAATGTCACGGAGAGACGCAATTTTTTCAGAAACCTGTGCATATTCTGCTTCAATTTTATCGCGCTCCATACCCGACAACCGTCCCAACTGCATTTGTACAATTGCAGTCGTCTGAGCGTCGGAAAGACCGTATTTTTCTGCCAAGTTCGCCTTAGCATCGCTAACGGAAGAGGATTTTTTAATTAGCTCGATAACCTCGTCAATATTTTCGACAACAACTTTGTAACCCTCCAAAATATGCAGTCGCTCTAATGCCTTTGTAAGGTCAAAATTAGTGCGGCGTCTTATAACATCTTCTTGGTGATGTATATACGCATCTATCATTTCACGCAGATTAAGAAGCTTTGGCTCCTTGTCAACCAAGGCAATCATAATAACGCCGAAGGTTTCCTGCATCTGCGTAAATCGGTATAGATTATTTAAAACAACATTTGCATTTGCATCACGCTTGATTTCTATTATAAAATGCATATTAGCATCCGATTCGTCACGGGTTGAGGCAATGCCGTCAATCTTGCCGTCACGAACCAGCTCATTTATATACTTTTCAAGGCGAGCCTTATTGACCTGATAGGGAAGCTCGGTTACAACAATGCGCTGTCTGCCGTTTTCAAGCTCCTCAATCTCAGCCTTTGCACGGACAATAATCTTGCCTCTGCCTGTCGTATATGCCTTTCTTATGCCGCTTTTGCCCATAATAACGCCGCCTGTCGGAAAGTCAGGGCCTTGTATATAATTCTGCATAAGCTCATCTATGGTAATCATAGGGTCGTCAATCGTGGCGATTATACCGTCAATAACCTCAGAAAGATTATGAGGCGGTATATTTGTCGCCATACCTACGGCTATACCTGATGAGCCGTTTATCAAAAGATTTGGAAATCTGGACGGCAAAACATCAGGTTCTTGCAGCTTATCATCATAGTTCGGCACAAAATCAACCGTTTGCTTTTCTATATCGGAAAGCATTTCCGCCGCAAGCTTGGACATTTTCGCCTCAGTATAACGGTATGCAGCAGGCGGGTCGCCGTCGATTGAACCAAAGTTTCCTTTTGGCTGAATAAGCGGATATCTTAAAGAAAAATCCTGTCCCATTCTTACCATTGCGTCATAAACGGACGCATCGCCATGGGGGTGATATTTACCAAGCACATCACCGACGGTAGATGCGGATTTTCTGAAATCTGCCTCATAAAGAAGTCCTGCCTCGTACATATCGTAAAGAATACGGCGGTGGACAGGCTTCATTCCGTCACGCACATCAGGAAGAGCGCGCGCAACAATTACGCTCATTGCGTAATCTATGTACGCTTTTTTCATTTCGGAATTAAGCTCCACATCGACTATTTTTTGGTTAGCGATAGCCTCCATATCCAGCTCTTTTTCCTTAAAATTTTTCGCCATATCAAAATCCTCCAAAAGAAGTAAATAACAAAAATAATACTACTCTATTATAACATAAGCATAAGGAAAAATCAAGCAATTTGGGGCTTTTTTGGGCACAAAAAAAGCCCCAAAATTACGGGACTTTTACCTGGCTATGAAAACTGTTCTCAAATCCGTTTTTTGGGGCGGGGAAAAGGAAAGCGGAGAAAAACTATCTATTTTTTCAAAGCCTGCCGAAAGGAAAATGTTTCTGATTTCCTGCGCAGAATATGCCTTTTGCAGGTGGCGCTCACAATACCGCTTATAGCTTTTGCCCGATTTTTCAAAAAAATTAATATACATATCCAAAAGCCCGCTTTTTTTATGATATTTATTTTCACATACATAAAAAATCCCGTCTTTATCATAAACAAAGGTGTTATTGCCTATATAGTTTTCAAGTTTATACTTGCTGCTGAGGTCAAAAATTACAATTCCGCCAGGCTCTAAAAAACAGGTTTTTATCTTTTTTGCAATTTCAAAAAGAGTTTTGGGGGAAATAACATAGTTAAATCCGTCAATCATACATAAAAATGCGTCACAGCCACCGTATAGGTCAAGTTTTGTAAAGGACTGTGATAAAAACATAATGTCGAGCCCCTCATTTGCCGCCTTTTCGCGTGCTATCGACAGCATCTGAAAAGATTTGTCGGTACCAATCATATCATATCCTCTTTTTGCCATGGGTATTGTGATATTGCCTGTTCCGCATGCCAAATCACATATAAGTTTTGGCGCTTTGCCAAAGCGTGCAAAAATGGCTTCGATATAATCCGCCCATTTGTCGTAATCAATATCCTCAAACATCAGCTTGTCATAAATCGGGGCAAAGTTTGTATAGCTGTTCATCCGTTTCACCTCAGGATAATTTTATCATTTTGCTCCTATAAAGTAAAGAATATTATTAAACTTTTCTGGGAAAATATTTGTATGGAGGAAGAAAAATATGTTTGTGCTTATAATAAGAACACTTATACTTTATGCCCTTGTAGTTGTAGCAATCAGGGTTATGGGAAAAAGACAAATTGGAGAGCTGCAACCGTCAGAGCTTGTTGTGGCAATTATGATTTCTGACCTTGCGGCAGTTCCTATACAGACAATAGATATACCGCTTCTTGCAGGAATTGTACCTGTTTTAACGCTTCTTATAACAGAGGTCGCCATGTCCTTTATTTCATTAAAGAGTAAAAAGGCGAGAAAATATATAACAGGCGAGCCGAGTGTTATAATATACAAGGGACACATAAACGAAAAAGAGCTTGAAAAGGCAAGATTTACGCTTAACGACCTGATGGAAGAACTGCGGCTTTCAGGGTATCCTGATGTGTCAAAGGTTGATATGGCGATTTTGGAAACCAACGGCGAAATCAGCCTTATTGAAAAAAGCAAGGACGGAATAACAGATTTTCCCTATATACTTATATCGGATGGAGAGATAAATAAGGCAGAACTTGCCCGTGCGGGAAAAAGCGAGGAATGGCTAAGAAAGAAAATAAAAGGGGATGAAAAAAGCATCTTTTTGGCATCTTTGACACCTGATGGGGAGCTTTTAGTACAGAAAAAGGAGGAGAAAAAGTGAAAAGTTTCTTTGTTGCAATGTCTATTTTTGCAGTGCTGATTGTGAGCGGATTTGCTTTTAATGATTGCCTTGATAATGCATCGGAAAAGCTATTGGAAAGCTTTGAGCAAATAAGTAAGCAGGTAGAAAATGGAGATTTTAATGGCGCAAACAGTCTTGCTGCGGAGCTGTCAGAATATGTGGACAAGAAAAAACCGCTAATGTCCTCAATACTTGACCACGGGAATATTGACGAAATTGAAAAGGAAATATCCGGGCTTTTGGGATATACTGAAAATGAGGATAAGGCAAATTCGGAGGTGTGCCTTAAAAAATTAGAGCATATGTTTAAGCACTTGCCTGAAAATTACAAGCTGAGGCTACAAAACATTTTATAGAAGTCTTGCTTTTAAATGGGAAATATAGTATAATCGTAAAAGATAGGAAAGAGGAGTGCAAAAAATGAAGGATAGCTATATTTCCCCAATAAATTCGCGGTATGCGTCAAAAGAAATGAAGTATTTGTTTTCACCGGATAAAAAGTTTACTACATGGCGAAAGCTTTGGATAGCTTTGGCAGAGAGCGAAAAAGAGCTGGGACTTGATATTCCGGAGGATGCGATTTGCCAGATGCGCGAGCATATTGACGATATAAACTATGATGTTGCAGAAGCGCGGGAAAGAGAAGTCCGTCATGATGTAATGAGCCATATTTATGCTTATGGCATGCAATGTCCAAAAGCGAAGCCAATAATTCACCTTGGAGCGACGAGTTGTTATGTGGGCGATAATGCCGACATAATCATAATGACGGAGGCTTTAAGGCTCATACATAGAAGAATTATTGCTGTAATTCGGGTACTGTCAGATTTTGCAGAGGAGTATAAGGCGCTTCCTACCCTTGCCTTTACGCATTTTCAGCCTGCACAGCCGACAACTGTTGGAAAGCGCGCAACACTTTGGATACAGGATTTGTTAATGGATTTGGAGTCGATTGAGCAACAGCTTGGAAAAGCAAAACTGCTAGGCTGTAAAGGTACGACAGGTACGCAGGCGAGTTTTTTAGAACTTTTCAGCGGCAATCACGAAAAGTGCAAAGAGCTTGATAAAAAAATTGCGAAAAAAATGGGGTTTGACGAGTGTTTTGCCGTAAGCGGACAAACTTATCCCAGAAAGCTTGATTATCAGATGCTTTCAGTATTGTCATCTGTTGCACAGAGCGCATATAAGTTTTCAAATGATATAAGACTTTTGCAGCATTTAAAACAGGTGGAAGAGCCATTTGAAAAAAATCAGGTAGGTTCATCTGCAATGGCATATAAGCGAAATCCGATGCGAAGTGAGAGAATATCCTCACTTGCGAGATATGTGATAGTAGATGCTTTAAATCCTGCGATAACTGCGTCAACACAGTGGTTTGAGCGCACGCTTGATGATTCCGCAAATAAGCGTATCAGTGTTCCGGAGGCATTTTTGGCAGTAGACGCAATTTTATGCCTTTATAAGAATGTAGCAAGTGGCTTGGTTGTGTATCCAAAGGTCATAAATCGACAGTTTATGCAGGAAATACCCTTTATGGCGACTGAGAATATTATGATGGACGCTGTAAAGCGCGGCGGAGACAGACAGGAACTGCACGAGAAAATAAGAAGATATTCTATGGAAGCCGCAAAGCGTGTAAAAGAAGAGGGAAAAGAAAATAACTTATCAGAGTTGATAGCAGAAGACAGCGCCTTTGGTATAACCCTTGATGAAATTTACGAGCTTTTAAAGCCAGAAAAGTTTGTGGGAAGAAGTAAGGAACAGACAGAGGAATTTTTGGAAGACGAGGTTATGCCAATTTTAGAAAAATTCAAATCAGATAAAGATGATGAAGTAGAAATCACGGTATAAAAAAGGAGCAAAAGCTCCTTTTTTAGTTTCCGCATTCTATTGAAATTTCATTAAAGATTTTCAGATAATCGTCAATTGAGTGATTTTTCTTTTCTTCGCCTGATATATCAAGAACAATGTCGCCCTCATGCATCATAATTGCGCGCGTTCCGTAATCTACGGCATAGCGGAGATTGTGCGTTACCATAAGTGTTGTAATATTCTTTTCCTTTACAACTTTTTCAGTAAGGTTCATTACAATATCGCTGGATTTAGGGTCGAGAGCGGCGGTGTGTTCATCTAAAAGCAGAAGAGTAGGGGTTTTTAAAGTTGCCATAATGAGCGCTAACGCCTGACGCTGACCGCCCGATAAGGCGCCTGCTACTGTTTCCATGCGGTTTTCAAGCCCCATTCCCAAAAGTTCAAGCTGTGAGCGGTAAAAATCACGGCGCTTGTTATTTAGTCCTTTGGTAAGACCGTAAGTTTTTCCTTTATTGTCCGCAAGCGACATATTTTCCATAATAGTCATAGATGGACTTGTGCCCATAGACGGATTTTGAAAAACTCGTGCAATTTTTGCGGCACGCTGAAAATTTTTCTGCTTTGTTATATCTTTTCCGCCCAGTAAAACCTTGCCGCTGTCAGGCTTTATATCGCCTGAAATTATGTTAAGGGCAGTAGTTTTACCTGAGCCGTTACTGCCCACAATGGCAACAAAATCGCCGTCCTTTATATCAAGGTTGAAATCCTCAAAAAGAATTTTTTCATCTATTGTGCCTGCATTAAAACGCTTATAGATGTTTTTTAGTTCAAGCATTTCTCCTACCCCCTTCCGATTTGTTCATTATGCTGTTTAAAAGCATAGTGAGGAGGAACAGAACGGTCACAACCAGCTTTGTATCGGAGGACCTGAGCCCCGATGAGATTGCCGCAGTTATGCAGGCCTTATAAATAATCATACCTAAAATAACACCCGTTGTCACATTCATAAATCTGATTTTGCGAAACAGAGTTGTGCCAATAATAACGGCGGCAAGTCCCATAACCATAGT
>DMLG01000074.1 GCA_003453455.1 Clostridiales bacterium | reverse complement strand
ACCTTTGAAAAGCCTGATACCAAGACATTTTACGCCTTGGAGCTTGCAAAAGAGGCAGGCAGAGCTGGCGGACTTTTGCCAACAGTATTTAACAGCAGTGACGAAGCTGCGGTCAAGCTGTTTTTAGAGGGGAAAATAAGATTTTTAGAAATTTCGCAAATTATAAAAAGGGCAATGGAAGAAACAAAAAACATTTCTTCTCCAACCATTTCTGAGATACTGGAAACTGATAAGAATATAAAGGAAAGCATATATTTAAGGAGCTGATTTTTTGGTTACAGCGGTTGTAACGATAGTTGTATTTTTGGTTATGATAACCTTGCACGAATTCGGGCATTTTGCTCTGGCAAAAATCCTCGGTGTAAAGGTTTTGGAATTTTCGGTAGGTATGGGTCCTGCAATTTTAAAGCATCAGGGCAAAAAAACTCTATACGCCTTTCGATTGCTTCCGATAGGTGGTTATTGCCGATTGGAGGGAGAGGACGGGGAGAGTAGCGACCCTGCGGCCTTTTCAAATCAGAAGCTATGGAAACGATTTATAATTGTAGCAGCGGGTGCAACCATCAATATTTTACTTGGGTTTGTGCTTTTTATGGCTGTTGTAAAGATGATGAGCCCCATTGCAACAAATGTTGTAGGAAAGATTGACGAAAGGTCATATCTTGCAGAGGCGGGGGTTTTGCCGGGAGACAGAATAACAGAGATAAACGGTCATAAAATAGGCGTTTATAGCGATATTGCACTTGCTACGAGCAAGTTTGACGATAATACAAAAACGGCGGAGATTATCGTAAAAAGAGACGGAAAAAAACTCAAATACAGCGTCACTCCTTCACTTAGTGAAACGGAAGTTTTATATAAAGAGGAAGGCATTGAGGTTTCCGATACGGTAAACGGAGCTGCCAAAACATATATGATAGAATATAACGACCAAACTGCCAAGGAAAGAGACCATCAGAATAATCAATACTATAAAAGCTATATATTAGGATTTGAGGCAAAACGCGAGGAAATAACTATTCTTAACATAATTCCCGAGGCGTGGAAATATACCGTGTATATTGTGAAAAGTATATTCTCCGCTATCGGTGATATGATATCGGGGAAATTGGGACTGAATAGCCTTTCAGGACCTGTCGGAGTAGCAGGTGTTATAAATGATGCGGTAAATTCAGGACCTGACAGCGTATTAAATATATTGTTTATAGTTGCGGCGCTTACTTTAAATTTGGGCATTTTTAATCTTTTACCGCTTCCTGCATTAGACGGGGGAAGACTGTTTTTTATGATAATAGAATTCATAAGAAGAAAACCCATTCCGCCTGAAAAGGAAGGGTTAGTGCATACCATAGGTCTTGCAATGCTTTTAGTTCTTGCCGCAGTTGTTTGTTACAGCGATATAATGAAATTGATTGTGAGGTAAATGCAAATGAAAAGGACGGTAAATGTAGGCGGAGTTAAAATAGGAGGAGAAAATCCTGTTTCAATTCAGTCTATGACAAATACCGATACGCGCGACATAAAAAAAACCGTAGAACAGATACAAAGATTAGAGGCGGCAGGCTGTGAAATAGTGCGTGTCGCTGTGCCCGATAAAGAGGCGGCGGAGGCGGTCAGGGAAATCAAGAAGAGAATAAACCTTCCTCTTGTTGCCGATATTCATTTTGACTACCGCCTTGCCCTCGAATGTATAAAGGGTGGAGTAGATAAGATAAGAATAAACCCAGGGAATATCGGAGATAGACAGCGTGTAAAGGCTGTTGCAGATGCCTGCCGCGAGCGTGGTATTCCGATAAGAATTGGTGTAAACGGTGGTTCTTTGGAGAAAAACATTCTTGCAAAGTATAAAAAGCCGACGGCGGACGCACTGGTTGAGAGTGCTCTTTCACATGTGAAGATTTTGGAAGATTTGGATTTTTATGATATAGTAGTATCAATGAAGATTTCCAATGTTATTGAGATGATAGAGGCGTACAAAAAATTTGACGCAATATCTGATATTCCGCTACATATAGGTGTTACCGAGGCGGGCACAAAGAATGCCGGGATTATAAAATCAGCAGTCGGTATCGGAGCTCTGCTTTCATCGGGCATAGGAAATACTTTGCGTGTTTCTCTTACTGCCGACCCGATAGAGGAAATCTATGCGGCAAAGGAGATTTTAAAGGTATTGGGACTTAAAAGAGGCGGAGCTGAGCTTATTTCCTGCCCCACCTGCGGAAGAACAAGAATAAATATGATTCCGATAGCTTGCGAAATGGAGGAGCGTTTAAAAACGGTAAATAAGAATATAAAGGTTGCCGTTATGGGATGTGCCGTAAACGGTCCGGGCGAAGCAAGAGAAGCCGATATAGGCGTTGCAGGCGGTATAGGAGAGGGCTTGATTTTCAAAAAAGGGCAGATTTTAAGAAAAGTGCCCGAAGGCGAAATAATATCAGCACTTATGGAAGAGATTGAAAAACTATGACAAGAACAGATAAAATTCGGAGTTTTTTGGAAGATAGTGAGGGCGTCATAATATCGGGGTATCCCAATATTTTCTACTATTCAAATTTCACATCGGAGGATGCCTTTTTAATAGTTACAAAGGACAGACAAATTCTTGTTACCGATTCCCGTTACACTGTACAGGCAAAACAGCAGGCGAGCGATTTTGAGATTTACGATATTGAAGATGGATTGCAGCCACTTTTTAAAGGGATAAAAGAAGAGGTTTTCGGATTTGAAGAAAAGGTTGTAACAGTTACAGAATTTGCAAGGTTTCAAAAGCTCACAAAAAAGCTTGTGCCTATGTCGGAGCGGTTATGTGCGCCAAGGCGGGTAAAGGATAGGTATGAAATTGAAAAAATTGCAAAGGCAGAAGAACTTGCATCAAACGCACTTTTAAATACTTTGACGAAAATAAAAATCGGTATGACAGAGCGTGAAATTGCGCTTATGATAGAGTTTTATATGCTTAGAGAAGGAGCGTCGAAAACATCTTTTGAAACGATAGTTGCAAGCGGCGTGCGTTCCGCTATGCCACACGGAGTAGCAAGTAATAAGCCGATTTGCGAGGGTGATTTTATCACGATAGATTTTGGGTGCGTGCTGGACGGATATTGCTCAGATATGACAAGAACGGTAGTTGTAAAACGGTGCAGCGAACAACAACGCAAAATTTATGATATTGTAAAAAAAGCGCAGGAAGCTGCTATAAATGCGGCTTGTGCGGGCAAAAAATGCGCTGATATTGACGCTGCTGCAAGGGACATAATAGAGGCGGCAGGCTACGGCAAAAATTTCGGGCATAGCTTAGGGCATAGTGTGGGCATTGAGATACACGAAGCACCCAACTTTTCGCCAAGGAGTAAAGACATAGCAGAAGCCGGGAATGTAATAACAGTTGAGCCTGGGATTTACATAGAGGGGTTTGGCGGCGTGCGCATTGAGGATGTCATTGTAGTAGGTGAAAAAACGCGAAATCTCACAGAATTTACCAAAGATTTGATTATTATTTAAAAAAACACTTGAAATATTAGGAAAAATATATTAAAATACTACTTATGTAGATAAAAGAATAACTATGGAGGATATTTTTATGATTACTGCTGGCGATTTTAGAAACGGAAGAACCTTTGAATTTGAAGGAAATGTTTACCAGGTTGTAGAATTTCAACATGTAAAACCGGGAAAGGGTGCAGCTTTCGTAAGAACAAAGCTCAAAAATGTAATAACAGGCGCTGTTGTTGAAAAGACATTCAGACCTACCGAAAAGGTTGAAGAGGCGCATATCGAAAGAAAAAATATGGAATACTCATATAATGACGGTGATCTTTACTATTTTATGGATCAGGAAACATTTGATATGCTCCCGATAGGCAAGGACCAGATTGGTGATGCGCTGAAATTTGTTAAGGAAAATATGGTTTGTATGATTTTATCATATAAGGGAAGCGTGTTCGGTATTGAACCGCCTACATTTGTCGAGCTTGCAGTTACAGAAACAGAGCCGGGATTTGCCGGAAATACCGCAACGGGTGCAACAAAGCCTGCAACCTTAGAGACAGGAGCATCAATTCAAGTTCCGCTTTTCGTTAACGAGGGCGATATGATAAGAATTGATACAAGAACAGGCGAATATATGGAGCGTGTATAATATAAGGAGATTATTATGGAAAATTTAGTTTCAAAAGTATCATACTTAAAAGGTCTTGCAGAGGGTCTTGAAATTGACAAATCCTCTCCTGAGGGAAAATTGCTAACCAAAATTATAGATGTACTTTCCGATATCGCAGCTTGTACCGATGACCTTTTGGATGCCCACGGCGAGCTTGAAGAAAAGGTTGACGAGATTGATGCAGACCTTGCAGATATCGAGGAAATCGCGTACGGCGATGAAGATGATGACGAAGACGACGATTTTGATGATGATATGGACTTTTTTGAAATTGAGTGTCCAAATTGCCACGAAGATTTTATGGTGGATTTTGATGCTCTTGATGAAGAAAAGGGCATTGTATGCCCGAACTGTAATCAGGAAATTGAGTTCGAGTTTGAGTGCGACTGTGACGACGAACACTGCGATTGCCATAAAAAAGATGAAGAATAATAAAGGAGCGGATTTACCGCTCTTTTGTTTTGAGGAGAATTATGAAAGGCTTATATGTTCATATACCGTTTTGCTTGAAAAAATGTGCTTACTGCGATTTTAATTCATCAAGCGCACCTAAAAGCATACAAGAAAAATATATTGATGCACTTATCAGCGAGATGGCAGAATACAAAGGAACTGAATTTGATACTGTCTATATAGGCGGAGGGACACCCACTTCTTTAAAAACAGAACTTTTGAAAAAGGTGATTTTGGCGATAAAGGACAATTTCAGAATTTGCGAAGATGCAGAATTTACAGTTGAAATGAACCCAAAAACGGCAGATATAAAAAAGCTTAAAATGATGCTTGATTTGGGAGTAAACCGCTTGTCAATCGGTGTGCAGTCCTTTTGCGATGAAGAACTTTCAGCACTCGGACGAGTTCATAATGCGCAGGATGCAAAGGAGGCAATAGCGCTTGCCAAGCTTGCCGGATTTTCAAATATAAGTATAGATTTAATGTCGGCTGTGCCGTATCAAACAAAAGAAAGTTTTGCAAGAACCCTTGATACCGCAATTTCGCAAAATCCGACCCATATTTCCTGTTACAGTCTTATTTTAGAGGAAGGGACGCCACTTTTTGACGCGGTCAGGAGCGGAAAAACGGTACTTTGTGATGAGGATACAGAGCGTGAAATCTATGAGTACGCAGTAGATGCACTTGAAAAAAACGGGTATAAACAGTACGAAATATCAAATTTTGCCAAAGACGGCAAAGTGTCTCGCCACAACCTGAAATACTGGAATTTAGAGGAATATCTTGGCATAGGACTTTCGGCACATTCATTTGTGGGCGGTATTCGTTTTTCAAATACCGATGATATTAAAGAATATATGCTGCATAATTTCAGGAGCGGGAAAAAAGAAATTTTGTCAAGGGAAGATATGATGTCGGAATTTATGTTTTTGGGATTAAGAAAAACAGAGGGCGTTTCAAAGCAGGCATTTTTTGAAAATTTTGGCGCAGAAATAGCTGATATTTTCCAAAAACCGCTTAAAAAATTTTTAAAAACAGGTTTTTTAATTGACGAAAACGGAAAAATCCGTCTTTCACGAAAAGCTGTGAGCGTTTCAAATCAGATTATGTGCGAATTTTTACTTTAAAAACAAAAAGTTAACAAAAAATTCAAAAAAAGCTATTGACAAATAAAGGATAAAGGGGTATATTTATACTGTTAGCACTCGAAAGAGATGAGTGCTAACAGTATTTTTGTTTTTTAAAGCATACCGTAGTCCTGATAAAAGAGGTAGATACTATGGATTTAAGTCAGAGGAAACAAAGGATTTTAAAAGCTATAATTGATGAATACATCGGAACGGCCGAACCTGTTGGCTCGCGCGCAATTTCCAAAAAAGAGGGTTTGGGACTTTCGAGCGCCACAATAAGAAATGAAATGGCGGATTTGGAGGAGCTGGGATATTTAATTCAGCCCCATACATCAGCCGGAAGAATACCCACAGACAGCGGCTACCGCTTTTATGTTAATTCTCTTATGAAGCGGTATCAAATGAGCGTGGAGGCGTTAGAAAAGCTGAATATGATTATGGCAGAGCGCGTAAATCATTTGGAGCTTATAATTAAAAAAGCAAGCCTTATCGCATCAACACTCACCGAATATACAACGGTTGTGACATCACCCAAACTTAATAGCTCAGTTATAAAAAAACTCGAACTTGTAAATCTTGGTCATGGAAATGTGATGGCTCTCATCATCACAGGCACGGGAATGGTGAAAAATCAGTCGGTTGCAATAAGCCTCAGCGATGAACAGGCAGCAGAGCTTTCAAAAATTATAAGCGACAGGATATCAGGTCGTACGGCTGATGAGCTTACCTTTGATGTAATAAGCGATATTGAGGCATTGGCGGCGAAAAAGCTTGATATACCGTCAAAGGTACTGATAAATATTTTAAACTTTGTGTATGAAGCGATAGATTCGCTTGATGAAACCGAAATTTATGTAAACAATGCAAAATCAATTTTGTCATACCCTGAGTTTTCCGATACGAAAAAGGCAAGGGAAATGCTTGAATTTTTAGAAAGCAAGGAAAACTTGGTAAAATTGATTGGTTCACCCAAAGACGGGGTTGATGTTAAGATAGGTACAGAAAATGAATTTGCAGAGCTTGAAAATTCAAGCCTTGTTACTGTTAATTACAAGGTGGGCGATAAGGTAGTCGGAAGAATCGGCGTAATAGGTCCTAAGCGTATGAACTACGCAAAAGTAATCGCAAGCCTTGATTGTATTTCAAATCAAATAGATAAAATTCTCGGTGAGATGTATAGCACAGAAAGTGAGGAGTAGAATTGGAAAAAGAAGAGAAAATAATAGAGGAACAGGAAACAGAGGAAATAAAAGAACCCGAAGAACAGACGGAGGAGGCGGATAAGCTAAAAGAACTTGAAGAAAAGTTAAAGGAAGCAGAGGATAAGTATTTACGGCTTTTTGCAGAATTTGATAATTATAAAAAGCGTACCGAAAAGGAAAAAAGTGCAAGATATGCAGACGCTTTAATTGATACTGTGGCAGAGTTTTTGCCTGTGCTTGATAACTTAGAAAGAGCGCTTGCAGCAGAGGCGTTATCGGAGGATGCAAAAGCAATTAAAGAAGGCACTAAAATGATACAAAAGCAGATGACAGACATTTTGGCGAAGCTTAAAATTTCCGAAATCAAGGCGATAGGTGAGGAATTTAATCCAAATCTTCATAATGCAGTTATGCACATTGAGGACGAAAACATAGCCGAAAACACCGTGGTTGAAGAATTTATTAAGGGATATATTTATGATAATGACAGAGTGGTTCGCCACTCCATGGTTAAGGTTGCAAATTAAAGGAGGAAAAAGTTATGGGAAAGATTATAGGAATTGACTTAGGAACAACAAATTCGTGTGTTGCAGTAATCGAGGGCGGAAATCCGACCGTTATTGCAAACTCCGAAGGCTCACGAACAACACCGTCTGTTGTTGCATTCCAAAAGGATGGAGAAAGAATAGTAGGTCAGGTTGCAAAAAGACAGGCCGTTACCAATGCAGACCGTACAGTTATGTCAATTAAGCGTGAAATGGGCACAACACACACCGTTAAGATTGACGATAAAGCTTACACACCTCAGGAAATTTCTGCAATGATTTTGACAAAGCTCAAAAATGATGCGGAAAGCTATCTGGGTGAGCCTGTAACTCAGGCAGTTATCACTGTTCCTGCATATTTCAGCGATTCACAGCGCCAGGCAACAAAGGATGCAGGTAAAATTGCAGGACTTGAAGTTTTAAGAATTATAAACGAGCCGACAGCGGCAGCTTTGGCATACGGAATGAACGATACCGACCAAAAGGTTATGGTATATGACCTTGGAGGCGGTACATTCGATGTATCAATCCTTGAAATAGGAGACGGCGTTTTTGAAGTTCTTTCAACAAACGGCGATACAAGGCTTGGCGGCGACGATTTTGACCAGAGAATTATAGACTATTTAGTAGCTGAATTCAAAAAGGAAACAGGCGTTGACCTATCGGGTGACAAGATGGCAATGCAAAGACTTAAAGAGGCAGCCGAAAAATCAAAAATTGAGCTTTCGGGAATGACCACATCAAATATCAATCTTCCGTTTATCACGGCGGATGCAACAGGTCCTAAGCACCTTGATATGACGCTTACAAAGGCAAAATTTGACGAGCTGACCTCTGATTTGGTACAAAAGACAATTACCTGTATAAGAAATGCTATGAGTGATGCAGGTCTTTCAAAGAGCGATATAAATAAGGTATTGCTTGTCGGCGGTTCTTCAAGAATACCTGCCGTTCAGGAGGCTGTTAAAAACGAGATGGGACAGGAGCCTACAAAGGGCATAAATCCTGATGAGTGTGTCGCAGTAGGCGCAGCAGTTCAGGCAGGCGTTTTGGCAGGCGATGTAAAGGATTTGCTTCTTTTGGATGTAACGCCGCTTTCACTCGGTATTGAAACTATGGGCGGAGTATTTACAAGACTCATTGAAAGAAATACTACAATCCCTACTAAAAAATCACAGATTTTCTCAACTGCCGCAGACGGTCAGACCTCTGTTGAGGTACATGTTTTGCAGGGTGAGCGCGATATGGCACAGTACAATAAAACTCTTGGCAGATTTAGCTTAACAGGCATTGCGCCTGCTCCGAGGGGCGTACCTCAGATAGAAGTTACTTTTGATATTGACGCAAACGGCATAGTTAAGGTATCTGCAAAGGATATGGGAACAGGCAATGAGCAGAAAATCACGATTACCGCGTCTTCAAATCTTTCGGAAGAGGATATTGACAGAGCTGTAAAAGAGGCTGAAAAGTACGCAGAAGAGGATAAAAAGCGTAAAGAAGAGGTTGAAACCAGAAATAACGCTGAAAGTATGGTATATCAATGCGAAAAGACCTTAGGCGAGCTTGGCGACAAGATAGACGCATCTGAAAAATCCGAGATTGAGGCAGAAATCAACAAGGTTAAAGAGGCATTAAAAGGTACAGACAGCGAGGCTATAAAGAAGTCTGTTGAAGAACTTCAACAGAAGTTCTATAAGGTTTCGGAAAAACTCTACCAGCAGGCGAATCCGCAAGGTACGCAGGGCGGATTTAATCCGAATGATGCGCAAGGTGCGCAAAACGCAGCAGGAGATAATGTTTATGAGGCGGATTACCGCGAAGTGAACGATGATGAGAATAAGTAATTATTGTAAGGGTGGAGAAACCTCCGCCCTTTTCTCAGTATTTTATGAGGTGAGGCTAAGTGGCAGATAAAAGAGATTATTATGAGGTTTTGGGCGT
>DMLG01000033.1 GCA_003453455.1 Clostridiales bacterium | reverse complement strand
GTCACAAAATTGACCAAAAAAACGGCAACAACAAGCAAGGAAACGGCTATTTTAAGCGGTTTTTTTCCGATTTTTTCCGCAAGATCTATTATTGATTTTTTACCTGAAAACCGATAAGTTAAAAACGACAGTTCCAGCATTATCCATGCCAAAAGGGACATATAAATTACTTCTACCCAGGCGGCATTTGCGCTTGTTGCAAAAATTGCTCTTGGAAATGCAAATATCGCTTTTACGCTCAAAAGATTTGCAAGCAACAATGTCATTTCCCGTTCGGATACAGCTTCATTTTTTATCATTTTTATAACCATTAAACCCTTTCATAAAACCAAGTCTTAAAGAAAATCGTTCATATTGCCGTTTTAAGCGAGCGGTGCTGTACTCATTGTACCGCCCCGAGCGAAAAAGCGGTAATATGGGCAATTTTATTCAAGACTTTCCTCCATTGTTTCACGTGAAACAATTATGTGCCTACCTGCCATTTTTTACTTATCTTATCGCCTCTTTTCGGCTTTTTTGTTTTCAAATACTCAGGGCGTCTCTCCATCTTCCATGCAGGCGGCACCAAAACAGCGTTTTTAAGCAGTTTATTCCCCGGCGCAGGCGATAAAAAGGGGATTCCAAAGCTTGTGCTTGAAGCAATCAGAATTGCGTAAACAAATATTCCAAGCGCTATCCCGAAAAATCCAAAGGACGCTCCTATTAAAATGAAAATCATCTTTAAAATGCGGTATGTCCAGCTTAAAGCATAGTCTGCCGTCGCAAAAGAGCCTATTCCTGTGAGAGAGATTATTATTATCATAATCGGACTGACTATTTTTGCACTTACCGCAGCCTGTCCAAGTATCAAACCTCCCACAATCCCCAAAACGGAGCCTATGGGGTTTGGCATACGAATTCCTGCTTCCCGAATCATTTCAAAGGAAAAATCCATTAAAAGCAGCTCAACAACGCTGGGAAAAGGAACATTTTGCCTTGACGCACTTATTGCATATAGCAGGTACGTTGGAAGCATCTCTGCGTGATACATAGTTATTGCAAGAAAAAGTCCCGGTAAAAGCACCGAAATCGCTGTCGCTATCAGGCGTATCATGCGCGACATATTAGCAAAATCCACTCTTAAATAAGCATCTGATGCGCTATGCGTCATCTCGTACGCATTTGTTGGCAAAATCAGCACGCGCGGGCTCCCGCTTAAAACAAGTGCAACTCTACCCTCGGAAATCGCCCTTGCTACCCTGTCAGGACGCTCTGTTGCAAGAATATGCCCCGTTATCATAAGCGGATTTTCTTCAATCATCATCGAAACTTCTTCTATTGAAATGACATAGTCAGACGATATACCCGAAATACGCCGCTTTACCTCCTCAACAAGCGCTTTGTTTGCAACATCGCCAAGATACATAATCACGCCCGGTGTTTTTGACACATTACCTATCGAAACCGCTTCGCAAATAAGCTTTTCTGTTTTTAAAAACTTTCTTATCTGCGCCGAATTCCCCCTGAGCATTTCTATAAACGCCTCCTGCGGGCCATATATTGATTGCTCGTTCTTCGCTTTTTCAACGCTCCTATGGGGCCAATTCTTCACATCGGCGCAAAACGCAGCGTTTATACCGTCAACAAAAATTCCGCAGCCGCCAAAATTTATACCGTCAATCAATTCATCAAAGAAATTTTCCTCTTTGACCTGATTATGCACTATCAGCGATTCAAGAATTGTCTTTTTATCATATTTTCTGCCCCTTTTATCAAAAAAAGGTATTTCAAGCATCGGCTTTATTATTCCGTTGTTTATGGCGTCGCTGTCACACATACCGTCATAAAAGACCAAAAAACATTTAGTGTCCCCTTTTAGTATCAGCTCTCTTATTATCACATCCACATTCTTGGGATAATTAAATTTCTTCTTTATAAAATTCTTGTTTTTCTCAATTTCCGTAAAGATTGTTTGATTTCTTTGCGGCGATTTTTCCTCCCGAACATCGTAGATAGGTTTATATTCGTTCTTTTTAAGAACAAACTTTTCCTTTTCCTCGCCGCATTGGTATAAGAGATTTCTTTTTATTATATTTAAAAAGCTCATATCGTTTCCTTTTCTCACTATTTACCTCTTATTTTTTTCCAAATGAGAAAAAATATGCAAAAAAATACAAAATGTTTCACGTGAAACATTTACTTTTTGTTTTTTTGTGATATAATGTAATGGCAATATGTTTTAAAGAGGGAAAGATATGGGAAAAATTATAGCTGTTTCTAATCAAAAAGGCGGCGTTGGGAAGACAACTACCGCCGTAAACTTGGCCGCTTGTCTTGCATACAAGGGAAAAAAAGTGCTGCTTGTGGACTGTGACCCGCAAGGGAACGCCACCTCCGGCACAGGAATAGGGAAGGGCACAATAAAATTATCGGTTTATGACTGCCTTGCATCGAGCGAAAAAACTGCGGATGCCATTATCAAAACCAAAACAGGCGGTCTGTCGGTAATTCCCTCACTTCCTGAACTTTCAGCGGCAGAAATAGAGCTTGCAGGAGAAAAAGACAGAGAACTGTTTCTGAAAAATGCACTTGCTACTATAAAAGACGGCTATGATTTTATTATAATAGATTCGCCGCCTGCTCTTGGTATGCTGACAATAAACATTATGACCGCAGCAGACAGCGTTCTTATTCCCATTCAATGCGAATATTTTTCGCTTGAAGGACTTTCGCAGATGATAAATTCCATTAAATCTATTCGGAAATCCTACAATAAAAACCTTGATATAGAAGGCATTTTGGCTACTATGTTTGATTCTCGCACAAATCTTTCCCGTCAGGTTCTTGACGAAGTAAAAGCACATTTCGAGGATAAGGTTTTTACTACAACAATACCAAGAAATGTGCGTCTTTCAGAAGCACCCAGCTATGGACAACCCATTATAAAATATGATATTACTTCAAAGGGTGCAGACGCATATTTTTCATTAGCAAGAGAAATCATTAAAAATAACGAGGAGTGATAAAATGGCAAAAAAAGGCTTGGGTAAGGGACTTGATGCACTTTTTGCAGAAGATGCCAAAGACGGAGTAATCGAGGTAAAGCTTACCGAGGTTGTTCCTAACAGAAGTCAGCCCAGAGAATTTTTTGACGAAGACGCCCTCAGCGCCTTGTCTGATTCCATAAAGGAATACGGGGTAATTCAGCCGATAATTGTCAACAAGAAAGACACAGGATACATAATTGTTGCAGGCGAGCGGCGCTGGCGCGCTGCAAAAAAGGCAGGTCTTAAAACAATACCCGTAATAGTGAGGGAATATGATGCCCGCGCTGCCGCAGAAATTGCCCTTGTAGAAAATCTGCAAAGGGAGGATTTAAACCCTATCGAAGTAGCGGAAGGCTATCGTTCTTTAATGGATGAGTACAATCTTACTCAAGAGGAAATAAGCGCCCGATTGGGCAAAAGCCGCAGTGCTGTTGCAAATTCAGTTCGTCTTTTATCCCTCGATGGGGACACAAAAAAACACCTCATAGCAGGCGATATAACAGAGGGTCACGCAAGATGCGCTCTTTCTTTGCCGCAAGGAGTTGTGCGTGAATTTTTCGTAAACCAAATTATTGAGCAGGGGCTTAATGTCCGCCAAGCGGAGCTTTTGGCAAAGGACCTTTCAAAAACACCTTCAAAAAAAGAAAAAGAGCCGGTTTCCTCTGCATATAAAATAGAGCTTGAACGCATTGGAGCGAGGTTAGAACAGCGTTTCGGAACAAAAGTCAGCCTTTCGGGGACACAAAAAAAGGGAAAGCTTGTCTTTGAATACTACGGCGACCGTGATTTGGAACGCCTTTTGGCCCTTTTGGAACGGAGGGATTAGAATGACCATAAAAGACAGCGACAACAAATCTCTTTTGATTTATACATCTTTAATATTTTTCGTTGCCATAATAATGATTATCGTATCATTTTTTGCTCAAACCCATCTTGACCAGTCTAAGGTAGGTGAAATCGACCTCGAAAAGGTTGACCTTTCAAACAAGGCGGCACAAGTGAGTGAGGAAAATATGCAGCTTGTAGAGCTTAATAAGGCTTTAAAGGATGCTAATAAGCAGCTTTCAGAGGAGATTTCCCAATTAAAGGAAAGCACAGAGAGCATGCAAAAGGAGCTTGACGCATATTCTGCGCTTTTTGCGGTTTCGGAAAAGCTTTTGGGCGGAAACAAGCGGGACGCGCGTACCCTTTTGGAGAATATTTATACAGAAGATTTAACACAAAAGCAAAAAGAACTTTACGATACCTTGGTAAAGAAAACAGAATAGAAGGAGAAAAATATGTTAGACATTAAACTTTTAAGAACCAACCCGGATAAAATAAGAGAAGCTTTAAAAAACAGAAACAGCGACTTAGATATTTCGCCGATAATTGAGCTTGATTCAAAGCGGCGTGAAATTTTAGTTAAAGTTGAGCAGATGAAAGCAACGCAAAATGAAATTTCAAAAAAGATACCTGCGATGAAAAAAGCAGGGGAGGACACTTCTTCGATTTTTGCCGAGATGAAAACCCTCTCAAACGAAATAAAAGAACTTGATAACCAAGTTTCCGCAATAGATGAAGAGATTAAAGGTCAAATGCTCCGTATCCCGAATATTCCGTCGGATAAAGCTCCTATCGGAATAGACGACTCGGAAAACAAGGAAATCCGCCGTTGGTCCGAGCCAAGAAAATTTGATTTTGAAGCAAAGGCTCATTGGGATATCGGTACAAACCTTGATATTTTGGATTTTGACCGCGGCGCAAAAATTTCAGGCACACGCTTTACTGTTTACAAAGGTCTTGGCGCAAGGCTTGAAAGAAGTGTAATTCAGTATTTTCTTAATACCCATACTGAAAACGGATATACTGAAATTTTCCCGCCGTATATGGTAAACAGGGCATCAATGACAGGCACAGGACAGCTTCCGAAATTTGAAGAAGATGCCTTCAAAGTAGCAAATAACGGATATTTTCTCATCCCGACAGCAGAAGTTCCCGTCACAAACCTGCACCGAGATGAAATTTTAGACGGAAAATCCCTTCCTATAAAATACTGTGCATATTCTGCCTGTTTCAGGGCAGAGGCAGGCTCGGCGGGGCGTGACACAAGAGGCCTTATCCGCCAACACCAGTTTAATAAGGTAGAGCTTGTAAAATTCGTAAAACCCGAGAATTCTTACGAAGAACTTGAATCTCTCACTAACGATGCCGAGCGCCTTTTGCAGGGGCTTAAAATCCCATATAGGGTTGTATGTCTTTCAACAGGTGATTTAGGATTTTCTTCTGCCTGCACCTATGATATTGAAGTATGGATGCCAAGCTACGGAAGATATGTCGAGATTTCCTCCTGCTCCAATTTTGAAGATTATCAGGCACGGCGTGCAAATATACGCTTTAAAGAAAACAGCGAATCAAAAGCACAGCTTGTGCATACCTTAAACGGTTCAGGCTTAGCCGTAGGAAGAACTGTTGCGGCAATTCTGGAAAATTACCAGAACAGCGACGGCAGCGTCACTGTTCCCGATGTTTTAATTCCTTATATGAATACCGATGTTATCAAATAACTAAAAAGGCAGAAGGGATTTTTTCCATTCTGCCTTTATCATAAAAAAGCTTTTAATAAAAACCCCGACTGCGGGCGTAGGAATAATGCAGCGTTTTTGTTATTTCG
The DNA here is from genome assembly GCA_003453455.1 of Clostridiales bacterium. Lineage (GTDB taxonomy): Bacteria > Bacillota > Clostridia > UBA1381 > UBA1381 > UBA1738. Next base: position 23 of record DMLG01000033.1, on the reverse strand, counting down.
GAAATTATCTCAATTTGAGGTAA
>DMLG01000145.1 GCA_003453455.1 Clostridiales bacterium | reverse complement strand
TTTTTTAATCAATATTAGTTTACTTAAAAAGACGCTTTTTGTCAATAGAAAAAAGGAAAAAATCACATAAGCCGGTTATTATGTAAACAAATAAAAGTGGATAAGTAATAAAAGTTATCCACAATTCAAGGAATTTTGTACCAAATTAAGACAAAATGGGTCACAAAAATGATGGATAACCCCGTGGATAACGTGGATTGTAACCTTGCTGTAACATTATTGTTATGTAAACCTGCCATTTGACAATGAGTGATTTATTTAATATAATTACAATGAGGTGGCAGAGGTGAACAAAAAGGATTTAGATAGAATAAGAACATATGTAGAGGGAGATTTTTTCTATTATGACAGTGTAGGCTCTACAAATACCGAGGCAATGAGGCATACAGATGCAAAGGATAAAAGCCTTTTTATAGCGGAAAAACAGACAAATGGACGGGGACGGAAGAACCGAAGCTGGGAAGCATCAAGCGGCGGAATATATATGACTATTCTTTTAAAACCTGAAAAAATTTCAGGGGATATATCGGCGCTCACGCTTGCAGCAGGGCTTGCAGCTGCAAGGGCTATACCTGATGCTATGATTAAGTGGCCGAATGATATAATTCTGGGCGAAAAAAAAGTAGCAGGTATTTTGACGGAAACGAGGATTTTCGGGGAAAGCTGTGTTATAGCGGTGGGAATTGGTATAAATGCTAATAACAAAGCTTTTAGCGAGGATTTGGAAGATAAGGCAACATCTATTTATTTGTATTCTGGAAATGTTCAGGATAAAGCGTCGCTTATAAGCAAGGTTTATTGTGAATTTTTGGAACTATATGAAGATTTTAAAAGTGGTTTTTCAAAAATAAGGGAGGAGTATTCTAAAAAGTGCATAACTCTAAATCGTGAAATTGTGGTTATAAGAGGAGGAAAAGAGCGTGTTATGTACGCAAGTAGCATAAATGAAAAAGGAGAACTTTTAGTAGTATCGGACGGAAAAACAGAGGTCATAAATTCAGGAGAAGTATCGGTACGGGGACTTTTGGGATACGCAAAGTAATAAAAAAGACTGCCTGATTTATCGGGCAGCCTTTTGATTATGCATTAAGTACACAAAGCACAACGGTAGTAATCAGGAACAAAATAGCAAGCGTTGTAGTCATTTTTGAGAACATCGAAGCCTTTGTCCTGCCGGAGTTTCTGTTAAAGAACGAATCACCGTCGGGCGTTGAGCCTGCAATTCCTTTAAGTCCCGGGTCTTTGCCCTCTTGGAGCAAAACAACAGTTATCAAAGCGACCGTTACTATTATGTGCAAAACCATAAATAGTGTATTCATCGGCATAACCTCCTAAATTGATTGTAAACAAAGGTATTATAACATCTTATCCTTTAATTTACAACCCTTTTGGCTAATTTTTTTGAGAATATTTGTAATTTATTAAAAATTGTTACAGAATTGTTATAAAAAATATGTAGATTTTTATATATAAATGTGGTAAAATGTAATTACTTATATTATAGCAGGTTTTCACAATAGTGTGAAGATGTGCGAAAGGATTTTTCTGTTATGAAGAAGAGATTGTTTTGTTTTTTTGCCGCATTTATATTGCTATTTTGCGCAAAGGTTTCAGCAAAATCAGAAATTACTGTAAAAGTTAACGGCGAAAAATTAAGTTTTAATTCTCCGCCTATAATTATGGAGTCAAGAACACTTGTGCAGATAAGACCGATAGCTGAGGCTATGGGCTTAGAGATTGAATATGAGCCTGTTGGAGAAAAGGTTATTTTGTCAGATGGGAAAGCCGAGGTCAGGTTTGCAGTCGGTTCGGATATTTCATACATAAACGGCAAAAGGAAAGATATGGATGTAAAGATGGTAGTTAAGGATGACTATACCTTTATCCCTGTACGCTATCTTGCAGAGCCGTTTGGCTATGAAATAAATTATGAAGAGGATACCCAAGCGGTCAATATTCTATATCCAAAATCTGTGCGTTTAGCAGAGCTTAGAGATAAAATAAGGACGGGGAGCGGAAAGTATCCGTCAACATTTTATTATCAGTCTCAGGAGGATATTGGACTTGAAAATAACGGCAGAGGTTATTGCTGGGTATGTTCATATGCGATGCTTTTAAGCGATGTTACTAAAACTAAGCTAACGCCCTTGGACATTGCCGAGATAAATATAACAAACGGTTATAATGGAAATTTTATGTCGGGGCATACATCTATCGCGGCTAATTTCGGCTGCAAATTAGTTCCTGCACTCTCGGAAAATTCACCTTATTTCGGCGGTTTTGGTAATCTCAAAAGGGGAGAAACGGACTTAGTTATTGAAACAGACAAGGACGCATACAATGCTCTTTGCGAGGCACTTGATAATTTTCCGCAGGGTGTAATTGCGCGCTTTGAGGCATATCCGCATTCTATGGTTGCGGTTGGTTATGATGATAACGATATATATTTCAACGACCCGGGCATAAAGGACGGCGAGCATAAAAAACTTAGTGAAACCTGTCTTAAAAATTACAGCTTGTCCGACCTTTCATATATTCAGGCGATAGCAAAAAAGTAGCTGGAGGGTGAAAGTAATGAAATACGAAAAATCTTGCGGAGCGGTTATTTACCGCCACAATGAAGATAAAATTGAATATCTTTTGGTTTTCAATAAAAAAGCCGGTGCAAACGGGCATTGGGGATTTCCCAAAGGGCATAAAGAAGGCACAGAAAACGAATATGAAACGGCACAACGTGAGATTTTTGAGGAGATAGGTATTTCGGTGGTATTTTGCGGAAATACAAGAGCCGTTACCACATATAGCCCAAAAGAGGGCATTAAAAAAGATGCGGTTTATTTCCTTGCAACACCTAAAAGCGGACAGGAAATAAAGTTGCAGCACTCTGAAATTGCAGAATATTCTTGGTGTAGCCCCGAAAAAGCGCGTATTTTGCTGACATATGACGCGCCCGTTTTAGACAAGATTGAAAAGTCAATGTAAAAAAATTTTAAAAATATGTGGACAAACCTCTCTTTTTGTTGTATAATTTCCCATAGAATAAATTTGGAATTGTGAGGAAAGAAAAATGGACGAAAGAGTATTTGCAATTAACCACCCGCTGATTCAGCATAAATTGTCTATTATGCGTGACAAAAATACATCAGTTAAAGATTTTAGGAGCTGCGCTTATGAAATAGGCTTGCTTTTAGGATATGAAGCAACGCACGATATGGAGCTTGAAGATTATGAGATTGAAACTCCTATTCAAAAGACAATAGCAAAAAGGACAAGAAGAAAAGTTGCGCTTGTGCCTATTTTAAGAGCAGGACTTGGAATGGTAGATGCTATGATGGAGCTTATACCTGCGGCAAAGATAGGACATATCGGACTTTACAGAAATGAGGAAACATTAGAGCCTGTTGAATATTATTGCAAAATGCCTTCGGACATTGAAGAAAGGGAAGTGCTTGTATTAGACCCGATGCTTGCAACCGGCGGAAGCGCCAAGGATGCAATTTCAATGATAAAAAAGCGCGGTGCAAAAAATATAAAGTTTATTTGCATTATTGCTGCTCCTGACGGTATTAAGGCGTTAAGGGAAGCTCACCCCGATGTTGATATATACTGCGGTGCAGTAGATGAAAGACTTAATGAGAACGGATATATTGTTCCGGGACTCGGAGATGCAGGGGATAGGCTTTTCGGTACATTGTAAAAATCGGTGAACTTCGGTTCACCGTTTTATTCTAAGAAAAGGAATATATTTATGCGCGTAAGAAAGAAAAAGAACTGTGATATTCGCTTAGAAAAAAGCGGAAGCTTGTGGATTAAAAATCCCGAAATGTTAAAGGGAAAATGGCACGGGGAATTTGGAAATCAAAATCCGATACATATTGAAATCGGCTGCGGAAAAGGAAAGTTTATATGCGAAATGGCGGAAAAATATCCCGATATAAATTTTGTGGCGATAGAAGTTGTAAAGGATGTTATGGTAATAGCTATGGAAAAGGCCGAGCCGCTCGGACTTAGCAATCTGCGGTTTATTATAGCTGACGCAAGCGGTCTTTCAGACTACTTTGAAAAGGGCGAGGTTGAACGGATTTATCTGAATTTTTCTGACCCTTGGAAAAAGCGGAAGCAGGCAAAACGGCGCTTAACACATAAAAATTTTCTCGATGTATATAAAAAGGTTTTGAAAAATGGGGATTTGATTTGCTTTAAGACCGATAACAAGGCGCTTTTTGAGTTTTCGCTGAACTCTTTTGCAGAGGAAAATTTCAAAATGTCACAGATTTGTTTCGATTTGCATAATTCTGATTTTGAAGATAATGTTATGACGGAGTATGAAATGAGATTTTCTGAACAGGGTATGCCTATTTACCGTGTTTGTGCAACTTTCATTGGCTGGGAGGATCAAAAAAACACCTGATTTATAAAATCAGGTGTTTTATATTACTCTATCTGCCGCGAATCTATAAAGTATTCGGTTCCGCTGCCAAGCTGTATTTTTGTTACAGGTATTAAAGATGCGGATTTGTGATATGTTGCGCTGTCAAGAACGCTGTATCCAAGCTCTGTCGATTTTATTTGGCTATCAGCACCTTCATATGTTGACGCAAAATCCACCAATATGCTTGCAGGACTTTTTAACTTGTTATCAGGATTATTGTTAACTCTGCGGTTAAACCAACTGCCCAAAAGGGAATGAACTCCGTTTTTTGAAATAGAAATGTCGGTTTCTGACGAATAAATCGGCATATTTTCTGCATAATCACGGATTTTTATACGGAACAATCCGCCGTACGAATCAGAGGAAACAACTTTTGCACTTGAAACATCAAATCCAAGACCTTTAAGATATGAAAATGCTGATTTTTGCGCCTCATTTAATGTAAAATTCTCGGAGATGTCTGGGGCTGAAAGGTTTTCAAAGCGGAATTTATCGCCCTGAAATGATAGATGCATATCTTTTGCAATGAAAGTGTTTTTATCTTCCTCTGAAAAACCGTCGCCAAGCAGTAGATGCGCAAATTCCGAATAATCTGAAATTACATTGTCTGCCTGCAAAACTGAGGCGTGCGAGATTTTGGAAGGGATTGCAGATTTATCAATTAAAATACCGTGTTCTTCAAGAATTTTTACCGTTGCACTGAGTACTTCGGGGGATATTTCGGTTTCTTTTTGCCGAGATGTAAAAATACTGAATGCTAAAAAAATATCTGTAAATAAAAACAGTATTATAAGAATGGTTTTAATTCTGCCCCAATTCATAAAATCACACTCCTATTATTATTCTGCAAGAACATTATCAACATCAATATTCCAATCTATACCCACTTTTGGTGCTTTTAGGTCATCGCAAAAAGCAGGATACATTTTTGTTATGCGCATTTCCTGCATAGAACCGTGATATGCTGAAATTACATCGTCAAGGGCATTTATGAAATCGGGCGAAACACTGATTTCGTCGGTTATGCCAAAATTCCTTAAAACTTGCGAATACTCTGTAAGATAGCCGTTTGCCACAGTTGCCGAGATGGCGCTTATGTCCTTATACTTTACGGGATAACCCTCCACCATATAATTGAATTCAAAGTGTGCGGTGTCATCTGCCATTCTCGCAAATGACAGGCAGATATCAGCATCAATCCCCATTTTGCTATTTACTGTGTCAATGAAAGATGCAATTTTTGAGGGAATAAAGCCGCTTGAAAGCCTGATTCCGTTTCCTCGGGCAGTAAAGGTAAGTATTCCGTTTGGAGTTATTTTTAAAATCCCGTTATTTTCAACATATACCAAAGTTCCGTCGGCCTCGGTGTAGCTCCTTGCAGAGTTTTGGTTTACTCCGAAAATCGGAAGTGCATCCGAAAATGCTTTTTCGTTTATATTCCCATCCTTTACGGCAAGGTTTTGAGGTGTTATATAAGGCGCCGTGACAGGCTCTGAGTAAATCAAAATCATAGGTGATAAAACCGTGCTTTCAGCTCCTGAATTCTGGTCAAAATTTAAGTCGAAGGAATAGTTGATAACCGATTCCTCATCAGAATGCTCTGAAAGTGCAGTCTGGATTATGGGACTTATAAGCGATGATGAAACGGGGACTTTGCAAAACTCATTATCACCGCCTAAATATACGGTCCCGTTCTCGGCGATAACTATATCGGAAAATTCCAAAATGGGAAGTTCAGGCTCAGAAATGCCTAAAAATGATGAGTATAAAGAGGGTGAAAAGGACGCGGAATAGCTAAGGTACACCGATTTTGAGGTGAGTGCTGCATACCAATCCTCCGCAGTTATTTCCAAAGCGGATTTATAGTCACCAAAAGCTGCTTTTATAACTTCTGCGGCAGCGTTGTTTATCGGAACAAAATTTTCATCTGCACGCGTGTAGATAAAGCGGCTTGACTGATAGCCTGTATTTACTACAATCTTTTCCGGCAAGGAAAGGCTTTCGGTTACCGAAACAATATTCTTTTTCCGTTTATTTCTTGTGCTAACAAAAAAATTATAGCCGGAAAGCCATAATTTTTCGTTTACAAGTATTTTTTCGGCTAACACAAGATTTGTAATTATGAGCATAATCAAAATGATACTCTTAATTCTCTCTTTTTTCATAGCCAACCTCATTATTTAAGAAAGTTAAGAACATTTACAGTAACGCTTTTAAGCTTATCCACGGTACTCTTTTTCACCTTTGAAATCTGTATTTTAACAACCTGTGAAGACGCACCGTTTTCCGCATAAATAACAAATGTGTTATTGCTTTCGGGAAGCTCTACCACTGTGCTGAAAAGACCTGACGCGCCTATTTGCTTCTCCGACTTAATAAGCTCGCATTCGTTATCCTGCGTTTTTCTGTAAACGCGAACCTTAGTGTATTGTAATCCTGTTGCAGAAATGGTATATGTTTTATCGGAGGTTGAGCCTGAAAGTGAACGGGGGCGCTTTATGTAAATAAGGCTCGTTGAATTCCCCTGTGCCGACAGCGGAATTGAAGTTTCATACGCTGCAAAAGAGGCATATTGTGCGGAAAACACCACCAATAATGCAAGAAGCAGGGAGATAAACTTTTTCTTCATACTCAACATCCTTTCATAATCTTATATTTTAGGTATTTACATTATAGCACAAGGTTATTACAAAGATGTTACACTGCTATTAAAAGCATATAACATTTAAAGTGGAACGGAAACTATTACCTCCGTACCCTCACCGTAGGTGCTATTTATTATAATATTTCCGCCAAGTTGGGTCATAATCTGTTTTGCTATTGCAAGACCGAGACCTGTTCCGCCGGTTTCACGGGAGCGTGCATTGTCAACTCGGTAAAAACGCTCAAATATTCTCGGCAGATTTTCCGCCGGGATTCCTATTCCGTTGTCACGCACCTTTATATATGCGTCCTTATATACTTTTTCACAGGACACCTCTATTTTTCCGTTTTCGGGCGTGTATTTGACGGCATTTGAAATGATGTTTATTATAACCTGCTCCAACTTATCGCGGTCGGTCATAGCATAAATAGGTGTTTTCTTTGCGGAAAGTGTAATCTCCTGATGCTTTTCCTTTGCCGCAAAAAACATTTTCTCGACAATTTCGGACACCAAATGCGATAAATTCACGCGCTCAAAAGGTTTTAGCTGATACTGCCCCTCGTCAAGCCGTGACAGAGTTAAAAGGTCTTTTACAATTCTTGTCATGCGGTCGGCTTCATGCGCAATAGTGTTCAAAAAATGATTTTGCATTTCCTTGTCATCTATATCCATATCCATAAGCGTTTCTGCATAGGATTTTACTGTTGTAAGCGGTGTGCGAAGTTCGTGGGAAACATTCGCCACAAATTCACGGCGCGCATTTTCAAGTTTTTGCTGATTTGTAATATCGTGAACAACAACTATAATTCCGCTTATCCTGTTTTCAAGATTAAATGGTGCAAAGGTAAAGCGGATAACCCTTCCGCCAATCACAGCCTCACGCTCGTTTTTCTTGTTATCTTTAATGTATATGATATTTCCCATTGAAATATCTGCGCCTACTTCTTTAAAGAAGGCGTCAAATTGCAAATCGTCATAAAAAGTTCTGCCGATAAGTCGTTTTGCTTCTGGATTTATATGAATAAGCCTTCCTGAAAGATTAAAGGCAAGAATTCCGTCTGTCATATTTTGAAGTATTGTTTCCACCTTGTTTTTTTCGGAATTAACCTCATTTACCGTATGTTGCAGAGCTGACGACATATAGTTAAAGGTATCGGAAAGAATTCCTATTTCATCATCAGATTTTATTGTGCTTACAATGTCAAATTTCCCCTCTGCAATATGTTCCGTGCTTTTTGTCAGGTCGCGGATAGGCTTTGTAATAGTCCTGCCGAAAAAGTAGCCGAGGAGTATCGATATAAGAACTGAAAACAAAAGTGCCTCAACCAGTATAAAAAGAACATTTTGCGTTATTGAGTTGATTTCGTCCTTTGTATCCTTTACATAAACGATATACTTGTCGCCTATGGGGAGTGCGTAATCCATATAGCTTTTCTGGGTATTGACGCTGTTTCCGACCTTTCCCGTCATAGCGAGAATTAAATTATCGCTTTTTTCGACATCGGCACTTTTTGTTTCATCGGAAGTAAGAAGAACATCTCCGGTTTCAGCGTCTAAAATACTGTAAAATCTGTAAGTATCTATACCAAGGGGGCCTATATATGAGCTTACGATATCCCATACACCGTTGCTGCCTCCCGAACTTGCGCTTTTTTCAAGCTCGGAAACAAGAGCAGGCGTAAAAACCTGCTCCATCATAACGGAAAATTCATCATTGTAAAGTCTGACGATATTCGTCGTCATAAAAGTGCCGATTACCGTCACAACTGATAGAATTACCAATATAAAAATTGTTACAATTTTTGTCTGAATACTTTTAAACATTGCATCACGCCTTATTAAAGTAGTATCCCACTCCGCGTTTGGTTATTATATATCTTGGCATACCGGGGTCGTCCTCGATTTTTTCGCGGAGACGCCTTACAGTAACATCAACAGTTCTGACATCGCCGTAGTATTCATATCCCCAAACATTTTCCAAAAGGTTTTCCCTTGAAAAAATCTTTTCAGGCTGCTTTGCCAGAAACTTTAAAAGCTCAAATTCACGAAGAGTTATATCAATTACCTTTCCGCGTTTTGAAACCTCGTATCTTTCAAGGTTTATCAAAAGCTCGCCGGATGAAATGGTTTCAGCGTTTGAATTTGATGATTGCTCGCGGTCGATTGATGTGCGGCGCAGGTTCGCTTTTACCCTTGCGGTCAGCTCGCGTATGGAAAAAGGCTTTGTCATATAATCATCAGCGCCAAGCTCCAAACCCAAAACCTTGTCAACCTCTTCCTCGCGTGCTGTAAGCATAATTATCGGCACAGAAGATTTTTCACGCACCTTTTTACACACCTCAAAACCGTCCATTTTGGGAAGCATAACATCAAGCAGTATAAGGTCGGGATTTTCCGAAAGCGCAAGATTAAGCCCTGTTTCGCCGTCCATTGCCTCAACTACACGGTAGCCTTCCTTTGTAAAATTAAATTTTAAAATATCTATTATTGCCTGTTCATCTTCAACTATTAAAACGCATTTTTCGTTCATATTCGGGTTATCCCTCCTATTTTTTATTCAAAACAGTAAAAACACTCTTCTATATTTTAACAGATTTTGTGCAATTCTTCAATACTATTTTAAAAAATATTTTCAAAAATAAACATTTTTTCGCCAAATTTGGCGCTTTTATTTAAAATATCGGAAAAATACCTCAAAGTGGAAACTTTTTTCAGAAAAATATGGACTTTGTGAGGGTAAGTGTGATATAATCACAGATAGTATGGATTGTTTTGACCTTATGTGTTTTCTTTTAAAAAAGAAAGGAATGATTATATAAAATGGCAAGTAAGACAAAAGCACCTAAGAAGAGTGTTAGACCGTCAAATACAGGCAAACCGCAAAGCAGGAAAAGATCTCAGAAGCCTGCTGATTTAAAGCGTAATACTAATAAAGAGCAGCCTCCTAAAAAAAGCCGCTCATATATATCCGCAGGTCTTTTAACACTTGTTGTTTCTGTGCTTATAGGAATATTTACATACGGCTCATCGACAGAGAAAATAGGTACAGTAGGTGCGGCTATACATAATTGCCTTTTAGGACTTTTTTCTACAAGCGCATATATCCTTCCGCCTGCACTTTTTGGACTTGGTATATACATTTTTAAGGTAAGAAGAACAAATAAGCTGGTTGGAAAAATTTGTCTTATCCTTTTGGAAATAGTCTTGACAGGCGCACTTATAATGCTTTTCTATAAAGGAGAGTATCCGCACATTGCAAGTCTTTGGGGGTATGGAATAAACGATGGCTTAGGTGGCGGAGTATTAGGTGGATTTGTTGCTATTACGCTTTCAAAGTTAATCGGAAAAACAGCAGCGCTGATTGTTGTGCTTGCGGCATTTGCAACAGCACTTTTTGCGGTGTTCAATTTCTCTTTTGCAGACCTTTTAGATATGCTCAAAGCCATAAAGCCTGAAAAATCAGAGGAAATGGATGAAGAAAAGAGTATAAATATGCCAATTGATGTAAAAGAGGATAAAAAAGCTCCGGAAAAGCCTGAAAAGCAAGAGGAAAAACCAGAGATAGATTTGGAATTTTTAGAGGGTATAGCAGCCCAGCTTCCGCAGACTGACGGTGTTAAGGAAAAGTTAGAGGAACAGAAAAAGAAGGCCGAAGAAAAACCTAAAAAAGCGGAAACGGCAACTGATGAAGAAAAGGAAGAGGTAAAGGGCGAGATAGAAAAATCTATTGAAAAACCGTTTGAAAACTATGTTTTTCCGCCAATTTCAATACTTAACGAAGTGCCTGCGGTATCGCAGGATAAACGCCGTGAAATGTATGAAACGGCGAGCAAACTTATGACGGTATTAAAGGATTTCGGCGTTGAAGCAAAGCTTTTGCAGGTAACGCAAGGGCCGACTGTTACGCGTTATGAAATCCAGCCGTCAACAGGCGTTAAGCTTGCAAAAATAACAAGTCTTTCAGAGGATATTGCGCTAAATCTTGCCGTGCCTACCGTTTTGGTAGCGGCAGTTCCCGGAAAAGCAGCAGTCGGAATAGAAATCCCTAATAATACCGTAGGTACTGTATCGGTGCGAGAACTTATTGAGAGCACAAACTTTAAAAATGCAAAATCAAGGCTTTCGGCGGCATTTGGTAAGGATATCGGCGGCAATGTGATTATTGGAGATGTTGCCAAATTTCCGCATGTTTTAATTGCGGGGGCAACCGGCTCAGGAAAATCGGTATGTTTAAATACCATTATAGTAAGTATTTTGTATAAGGCACGCCCTGATGAAGTAAAAATGATTATGATTGACCCAAAGGTTGTGGAGCTTGGAATATATAACGGCATACCGCATCTTTTAATACCGGTTGTAACTGACCCGAAAAAAGCAGCAGGTGCACTTAACTGGGCGGTTGGAGAAATGATGCGTCGCTATGCGCTTTTTGCTGAAACAGGCGCACGAAATATTAGCGGCTATAATGAACATATTGAAAAAACAGAGGGCGAGAAAATGCCTCAAATAGTCATCATAATTGATGAGCTTGCGGACCTTATGATGGTTGCGGCAAAAGAGGTTGAGGATTATATATGCCGTTTGGCACAGCTTGCAAGAGCCGCAGGCATACACCTTATTATCGCAACTCAGCGCCCGTCAGTAGATGTTATTACGGGACTTATTAAGGCGAATATACCAAGCAGAATAGCGTTGGCTGTATCAAGCGGTACAGATTCGCGTACGATTTTGGATAAAGTCGGTGCAGAAAAGCTTTTGGGAAAAGGCGATATGCTTTATCATCCTACCGGTATGCCTAATCCGGTGCGTGTTCAAGGCGCTTATGTTTCTGATGAGGAAATAGAAGCTATTGTTGACTTTTTAAAGGAAAATACAGAAGAAACAAATTATGCCGAGGATTTGGCGGAACACATTGAGAGAATGGCATCAGGCGATGCAGGCGTAACTGATGAAGATGAAGGCGAGGATGCGGACGAGCTTTTGCCGCAGGCAATAGAGATTGCCGCAGAGCTTGGGCAGATTTCAACGGCTATGATACAGCGTAAAATGAAGGTTGGCTATGCAAGAGCAGGAAGAATTATCGACCAGATGGAAACAAGAGGTCTAATTAGCGGACCTAACGGCTCAAAGCCGAGAGATGTGTATTTAAACAGAATACAGGCGGCAATGGGCGGCGGTTCCTATGAGCCTGAGAACTTTGTGCAAGAGGAATATGAGGAAACGACAGAAGATACGGAGG
>DMLG01000093.1 GCA_003453455.1 Clostridiales bacterium | reverse complement strand
CAATACAAAACAAATCGGCTGTATCAAAATGATATGGATTTTTTTTATTTACAGAAACGGAGGAAATAAAATGCCAAAATTAAAAAATAATTTTACAAACATATTAAACAAAATCATTATAGATAAAGACATAACTACTGTGGAATATCGCATAATGTTGATGATTTAACCAAGTTTTTGTGGAGGGTATTATGAATGGGATTAGATAATGCCTATAAACGAGATAAAAGCGCCAAAATTTGATTGAGTTCTTGACATATTATAAGAGCCACGAATTTGAACAGGCAAGTGTTCAGTTCGTGGCTCTTTGTTTTCCAAAAGCGCATTAATTGCTGAAATTTCGATTTAAAATTAAATTTGCCGAGTTATTGCATTTTTCGAGGGTTTTTGATAAAATAAAAAGGTATACATTTAATATTTATTCGGGGTGGTAATTATAATGAAAAACGCAAATAACGGTAAAGAAAAAGGTCTTATGCCGTATCTTTCTCCTGTGGCTGTCTGGTCGCTTTCTTTGGGCACTACCATAGGTTGGGGTTCGCTTGTGGTAACAAGTAATAACTATCTTTTGCATGCAGGGCCTCTTGGGAGTGTTTTGGGAATACTGATAGGCGCAATAGTAATGCTTATAATAAGCAAAAACTACTTTTACCTGATGCAGCATTATCCTGATGCTGGCGGAGCATATACATATGCAAAAGAAGTGTTTGGATATGATCAAGGCTTTTTGACAGGCTGGTTTCTTGGTTTAACATACCTTTCTATTTTTTGGGCAAACGCGACTTCGCTGCCGCTTTTTGCAAGATTTTTTTTCGGGGATATATTTAGATTCGGATATATGTATTCGATCTTCGGATATGATGTCTATATTGGCGAAATGCTTTTAACAATTGTAGCAATTTTGGCATTTTCATTACTTTGCATAAAATTCAAAAAAGTTATTGGATATTTAATGGCGGGAATGGCGGTAATTCTTACATTGGGTATATCCATATGTTTTTTTGGAGCAATTCTCAAATGCGGTGGGAGCGGTTACAGCTATGAACCGCTGTTTGTCCAGGAAGGCAGCGCTGTATCACAGATAATCCGCATAGCGTGCATATCACCGTGGGCATTTATAGGCTTTGAAAGCATATCGCATGCATCCGAGGAGTTTTCTTTCGGTGAAAATAAAATTATGAAGATATTTATTCGGGCAGTGCTGACTTCAACTGCTCTTTACATATTTATTACCATCCTTTCGGTAACTGCATATCCGCCCGAATATGCAACTTGGTTTGATTATATAAAGGACTTGGGTAATTTAGAAGGTATTAAGGCGCTTCCTGCATTTTATGCCGCAGGTCATTATATGGGAAAATACGGAATTGCAATTTTGGTGTTGTCCCTCTTGTCGCTTATATTCACCAGTCTTTTCGGGAATATGCTTGCTATAAGCAGACTGTTCTATGCGCAAGCGAAGGACGATATATTGCCTGAGCGCTTTGCAGAACTCAATAATAACAACACGCCAAAGAATGCAATTATACTTGTTGGAACACTTTCCCTTATAATACCGTTTTTCGGAAGAACGGCAATAGGTTGGATTGTTGATGTTACTACAATAGGTGCAACGATTATTTACGGATTTGTTTCAGCTTCTGCACTGAAACTCGCTCAGAACGAACATAATAAGCTAATAGCTCGTACGGGCATTGCGGGAGTAGTGCTTATGATATCGGTGGGGCTGTATCTTCTGATTCCTGAGCTTTTTGTGATGGGTTCTATTGAAAAGGAATCCTACTTCCTATTCACAGTATGGGCAATATTCGGTTTTATTTTCTTCCGATATATTCTCAAAAAAGATGAGAAAAACCGATTCGGAACATCAATAGTAGTATGGATAGCATTACTTTCACTTATACTTTTCACATCTTTGGTATGGCTGAGCAAGTCAACATTGTCAATTACCAATGATGCTATGAACAGCGTAATAAAACACTATACGGACTTTTTGGCAGAAAGCGGGAACGCTCGAACAACAGACGGATTTTTTGGAGACACAATGCGCAAAATACGTTTTGCAAGTATGAAAAATATAACCGTAGTCACAGGATTTTTTGCCGTTTCAATATCAATTTTGCTAAATAACTATACTTTGATGCGTTCTAGAATACGCGAAAATGAAAAGGCACTCGAGATTGCTAAAAATACAGCGAATATTGACCCTCTTACAGGTGTAAAGAGCAGACGCGCATTTGCGGACAGTGCAAGGATAATGGATGAGGAAATCGTTGCAGGACTTATAAATGAGTTTTCTGTCGTTATATGCGATGTTAACGAACTTAAACTGATAAACGACACTATGGGGCATAAGGCAGGAGATGAATATATAAAATCTGCAAGCAATATCATATGCGAACATTTTGCTCACAGCCCTGTATTCAGAATAGGCGGAGATGAATTTGCGGTTATACTTACGGCATCTGACTATCTTGAGAGAAATGATATTATTGACAAACTTAATAAGGCATCGGAAAATGCAGTGAAAGACGGGGGCGTTGTCATAGCCTGCGGAATGTCTGATTATGTACAAAATCAAGATAAAAGTATAAGTTCTGTTATTGAAAGAGCGGATACACTTATGTATAAAAGAAAGAAAACCCTAAAAGAAATGGGTGCAAAAACAAGGTAAAATTGCATTATTTTGAAAAAAAGACAAAATTTGGCAATGCTTGACAAAAAGATGCAAAAATGATAAAATAATAAGTTGTAAATGCGGGTAAATTTACCCGAATTTAAGATCGGAGTATATAATGAAGGATACTGTTTTGATTGCTGATAGCAATAAACTAACGCGTGATACTCTAAAAGCAATACTTGAAAATGAATATAATGTTATTGAAACGGAAAACTGTAAGCAGGTAATGCATGTAATTAAGGAAGAATATAAAAATATCCGTGCATTAATGTTTGACCTGCCTGAGTGTATTTGCGGTAATATGGATATATTTGATGAGCTAAAAAAACTCGGAATCTTTGACAGTGTTCCTGTTTTTGCTATATGCGGTCTTGATGAGAGACCGCTACTTAACAAATACTTTGAGGCGGGCATAAATGATTTTTTATTAAAACCATTTGACGGTGATATTGTCCTAAAAAGGCTTAGAAATTTTATGAGTCTTTACAATAATAAAAGAGAATCAGAGGTTTTAATAAGAGAGCAAACAGAGGATTTAAAAGAGAAAAACAGGCTTTTAAGCGAGACAAATGACAAAATAATCGAACTTTTGGGAAATGTCGTAGAAGCAAGAAACTTAGAGAGCGGAAAGCATATCCGACGTGTAAAGAATTTCACAAGAATACTTGCAAACGACATAAAGGAACATTATCCAAAGTATGGGCTTACAGATAAGCTTGTAAACGATATTGTTTCGGCGAGCGCAATGCACGATATCGGAAAAATTCTTATTCCTGACAGTATTTTGTTAAAACCTGCAAGGCTTACCGAGGTGGAATATGAGGAGATGAAAACTCATACCGTAAAGGGAAGCGAACTTTTGGAGGGCGCAAGAGAAATCTGGGGCGAAGAATATGCCAATATATGTAAGGATATTGCGCTTTATCATCACGAAAGATATGACGGGAACGGATACCCGTACGGCCTAGCAGGCGACGAAATACCGATATCCGCACAGATAGTTGCAGTGGCAGATGTTTATGATGCGCTTGTAACAAAAAGGGTATATAAAGAACCTGTTTCGCCAAAAGTTGCATATGATATGATAACAAATGGGCAGTGCGGAAAGTTTTCCGACATAATGATAGAATGTTTTAAAAGGCAAAGTGATAATTTGGAAAAGTTACTGGGGTAATACTTATGAATTGGGGCAATTCAAACAAAAAACTTACATTAAAATCAGTAATGCTTGTCATTACAGGTCTTCTAATTTTGTCTTGCATACTTATGGTTATATATGCTATGCGTGCAAGACGGTATAACGAAAAAAGCATAGAACTTTCAAAATTACATATGAAATACACCGAAATTGCATCTGCATTAAACTCCGGTTCGCATACGCTTACGGAACAGGCAAGACTGTTTGCCGAGACGGGCGATGTGGCGCATTTGTATAATTATTTTGAAGAGGTAAATTATGTTAAGCGAAGAGATAAAGCTATGGATGAGCTTGAAAAAATTTCTGTACCGGATAATGCAAGAGAGCATATTGAATCCTCAATGAATGCGTCGATAGAGCTTATGCAGAGAGAGTACTACTCGATGAAACTTACAGCTATCTCGTATAATATAGCTAAATATAAACTGCCTGCCGAGATTCAAAGTGTAGAGCTTTCTTTAGAGGACAGAGCTCTTACAGCAGAGGAAATGAGAGAAAAAGCCCGTATAATACTGTTTGATGATGATTATATGGAAATGAAGAAACTTATTGCAGAAGGCACGACTAAATTTTTAGATACCATGCAGGAGGATTCAAAATACGAATATCTAAGACTCACCAAAAAAGTTTCAATGTATGTTAATATTTTGCGGCTGACCATAATGGCTGTGCTGATTTTAATATTGTCTATGACAATTTTTCAATATACCTTTGTTGTGCGTCCGATAGTAAAGGCATCGCAAAGCATAAGTCGGGGCGAAAGGATAGAAATGCCCCGTTTTTTAGAAGAAATGAATTCTTTGTGCACATCATATAACAGCCTTATGGATGATAATGAAAAGCTTGTCAAAAAACTTTGGATAATTGCCGAAACTGATGCATTGACAAAGATTGGAAACCGCACGGCTTATAATGACTATTGCAAAAAATTACATAAAGAGGGCGGAGAAACAATTCTTTTTGTTTTCGATGTAAATGGCTTGCGTGAATTGAACAACAGCTTGGGACATAATGATGGAGATAAGCTACTGCGCAGGGCTGCAGAATGTATTGTAAGTGTTTTTGAAAAAGACGGAGAGGAAAACTGTTTCAGAATAGGCGGCGACGAATTTGTTGCATTTATACGGGGTGAAGCAGAGGAGAATGCGGAAAAATATGTAGAAGAATTTAAAAACGAACAAGAAAACAAAAATGTTAAGATAGCAGTTGGCTTTAAATATACAGAGGATATAAAAAACACTTCAATACACGAAATGTTTGTTGAAGCGGATAAAATGATGTATATTGATAAAGCAGAGACAAAAGCGTAAAAAAAAGTTAAGGATAGGTGCTACTATTATGAGAAATGATACTAAGGCAAAATTGATTGTAATATTATTGATAGTTGGGGACATACTTGTCTTTTTTATAGGTTCTGCTTTTTCACAATATCTTATGGCAGGCTCATCCGGGATAAATACCGATAATTGGCATAACATTATTATTCCGCTTTTCTTTATTATGTTTTTCTTTTTTATGTATGACCTATACACTGCACAGACAGATGAAGTTTTTAACTCTGCAATAGCGGTTTTTTTATCAATTATTATGGCAACGGTATCCTCAGTTATTATTATATATTTATTCAGACTTGAAACTGTTTCGGTAATTATATGGCTTTTGAGGTTTGCAATTCTTGAACTGTTTATGGTATCGTGGCGGACTTTTGCGGCATCAATGATTAAAAGATTTGGAGAAACGCGAAGCTGCCTTATTATTGAAAATATGCATAATACAAGCCGTCTTGCAAGAAAGCTTAAATATTCATCAAATTACGGCAGGGAAGCTACATATTATATGATTGATGAGAATAACAATGAAGAAATTGATGTTATAATAAATGATAAGATAAAAGATTATGACCAGATTTTCATATCTCCTGCAATTTCAAAGCAGGTTACGCAGAGAATTATGAACAAGGCAACGCTCTTGCATAAGCAAATAAGTGTTTTGGCAGACCTTGACAGTGTTACAACTATGCACGGCAGGATTTATCAGCTTGATGATACGCCTGTTATAGAAAAAAAGATACTTCATATGACGAGGATGCAGCGTTTTATAAAGCGTAGCTTTGATATAGTATTTTCGCTTGTTTTGTGTATGCTCACACTACCGATTATCGCTTGCTGCGCAATAGCTATACATTTTGACTCTGAAGGTCCTGTTATTTATAAACAGGAGAGGTATACAAAGAATAAAAAGGTCTTCAATGTTTACAAATTCCGAACAATGTTTATAGATGCGGAAAAAAACGGTGCACAGCTCGCAACAGAGGATGACCCGAGAATTACAAAAGTTGGCAAATTCCTGCGTGCAACGCGTCTTGATGAGCTTCCTCAGCTTTACAATATACTTTTCGGGCAAATGTCGGTAGTGGGACCGAGACCTGAGCGACCTGTATTTGCTGACTACTTTTCGGAAAATGTCAATAACTACGATACGAGATATTTTGTAAAAGCAGGACTTACAGGCTATGCACAGGTTTACGGAAAGTATAATACAAGGGTTTCGGATAAAATCCTTATGGATATGATTTATATTATAAATTATTCATTTTTACTTGACATTAAAATTATTCTTTTGACAGCAAAAACAATGTTTATTAAATCGGCAACAGAGGGTTTGGACGAAGAACGCGACAGTATTTTGTCATCTGCGGAAAATGAAGAAAAACGCAGGATGGAAACGGTTAAAAAGCTTGGTATTAAAGGAGAGAAAAATGAAAATATCCATAATAATTCCGGCGTATAACTGTGAAAAGTATATCGGTAAATGTTTGGACAGTATTCTTTCGCAAAAGGGTGCGGAACTTGAAATAATTGTGGTAAATGACGGTTCAACGGACGGAACGGCAAAAGTGCTTGAAGGATATAAAGATAGCGTGACAGTCATAACTGTCGAAAACGGAGGAAGTTCCGCTGCAAGAAACAGAGGTATTGATGCCATAACAGGCGACTATACAATGTTTTGCGATTCCGACGATTTTCTTTCGGATAACGCAATACAAGTCCTTGTCGAAACCATTGAAAAAACAGATGCCGATATAGTGAAATTTCGATATCAGCTTGTGTTTCCTGACGGAACAAAAAAACAGGCAAATAATCAGTTTGATGAATATAAAATTATAGAAAAGGCGGATTTTCAAAAAAAGATTTATCCGCATTTCATAAACGGAATACGCTTAAACAGCGTATGGAGCGGAATATACAAAACATCTCTCATAAAGGGAAGAGAATTCCGCACGGATATGCGAGTTGCAGAAGACGCAGTTTTTTCGCTTGGGACATATACAAAAGCAGAAAATGTCGTGATAATCCCCGATATACTTTATAATTACTTTCAGACTGGCGAGGGACTGACAGGCAGCGCTGCAAATATTAAAGTAAAGTATAACTGCAATAGAATTCTTGCCAGTGAAACTATCGGATACTTAAAGGAATGGGGTATGGATACACCGTTTGTGAGAATTCGTGTGCGTTTAAGATTTGTAATTCTTACTTTCGATAAAATACGTAGAATTATACAGAGTAAATTCTAAAAAGTGTGGTGAAAACGGTGACGGCCAGTAAAGAAAAAATCAGCCTTGACTGTATGATGGCATGTATGTATTTTATATGCCTGCCGCTTACTATTGTAACAACACCGTTTGGTTCAATGCTTAAATTAGTTACAATGCCTACCGTTGCAGTGCTTTCGGTAAGGCTTTTAATGGGCAAAAGCAAGATTTCGTTTAATTATGTTCATTTTACATATTTTTTATATGTTCTATATACTGTAATCCAGCTTGCCTTCTACAACGAAGAGGTTAGCGTGACTACAACGACGGATATGGTGCTGGGATTTTTGACATTTATCCTGATAAGTATGCGTGTTTACAATAAGCGCGAAATAGAGCTTATTGAATGGGCGTGGCTTTTAGTAGGTGCGATATGTATAATTATGGCGTTTTCGAGTAATGAAGTTATGAACGAGTATGAGGCAAGGGCTGTAATCAAGATTTTCGGCTATGAAGAGGACCAGAATCAATTTTGTTCATATTTCATAATGCCTGTTTTAGTATGTATAAAGCGTATTGTAAGAAAGAGTAAGCTTACGCCTTTTTATATAATTCTCCTACTTTTGATAATGTACTCAATTTTAAAGACAGGCTCAAGAGGCGGAATGATAGGAATTGTGCTTGGCGCATTCGCTTATATTATGATTGGAATTAAAAGCGTAAGGACTAAAATAGCAATTGGTTTTTCTACCGTGTTGCTTGGTATAATAATAGTAACTGTCGTGTTTCCGTTGCTTCCTGAGTCTGTGCAGGAGAGGTACAGTGTCGAGCGTGTTGCAGAGGATAAAGGCAGCGGTAGGTTTGATATATGGGAATATCTTTTGGAATATACTCTTGAAAAACCTGAACGCATTATAAAGGGTTCGGGTGTCCTATCATCATATGAAATACTGGATAGTGCGCCTAAAACATTTCAAAACGGTGTGGCGCACAACACATTTATACAGGTGTTTAGCGACCAAGGACTTTTGGGTCTTTTGCTTTTTGTGCTTGTAATGATTGCCTGCCTTATGCGCCCCAAAAGTACAGATAAACTTTACGCCTGTGCCTTTTTGGCACTGATGGCGTTTTCTATGTCACTTACATTTTATGTTTTTAAGCCGTACATAAATATAATGATAATGTGCGCAATATCAATAGAAGGAACTTTGCCTGAGGACAGGCTGAAAAGACACACTGAAAAAAGGGGGGCTTTAAGTGTTTGATATTATGCAAAGACTATTTCGTAAAAAATACATTTGTATTGTTGTTATAGTGACAATGCTATTCGGTATTTTTGGGTATATGTATAATGTACTTGTGGTTAACCGTCAAAAAAGCATGATTATAGAATTCAATTATCCGGGCGCGGAAAAGGGATTAAATCCTGATGGAAGTATATTTGAAATTTCC
>DMLG01000126.1 GCA_003453455.1 Clostridiales bacterium | reverse complement strand
GAAAAAATGAAATTTTAAAATTTAAAAATTTCAAAATGGAGGAATTATGATTTCTAAAAAGGCGGAAAGAATTACGCCGTCACCAACACTTACAATAGATGCAAAATATAAAAGTATGATTGCAAACGGAGAGGACGCCGTGGGATTTGGATGCGGTGAGCCTGATTTTGATACGCCGCAGTACATAAAGGATGCGGCGATAGAGGCGATGATGAAAGGACAGACGAAATACACGCCTGCGGCAGGCACAATGGAGCTTAGGCGAGCTGTTTCGGAAAAGTTCTTGCGAGAAAACGGCATTAAGTATGAGCCGTCTCAGATAGTTGTTTCAAACGGAGCAAAACACTCTCTTATGAACACCTTTTTGGTTTTATTAAATCCGCAGGATGAGGTGCTGATACCTGCGCCGTATTGGGTAAGCTATCCGGAAATGGTGAAGCTTGCAGATGGAGTTCCTGTCGTAGTAAATACTTCGGAGGAAAATGATTTTAAAGCGACGGCAGAAGATTTTAAGAAGGCATTAACGCCAAAAACAAAGGCTATAATATTAAACAGTCCGTCAAATCCGACAGGTATGGTATATAGCGAGGCGGAGCTTCGTAAAATAGCGGATTTTGCCGTTGAAAACAACTTGTATGTAATATCCGACGAGGTATATGAGCATCTAATCTATGAAGGAAAGCATATAAGTATCGCATCGCTCAGCGAGGATATAAAAGAGCGTACTGTAACAATCAACGGCGTTTCCAAAACTTATGCTATGACGGGCTGGCGTATAGGCTTTGCGGCAGCAAATGAGAAAATAGCAAAGGCTATGGCAAGCATTCAATCGCACGGTGCGTCAAACCCGAATTCAATTGCTCAGGCAGCGGCTGTTGCTGCACTTTCGGGCGGACTTTCAGATGTCAGAAAAATGTGCGTAGAATTTAAAAAAAGACGGGATTTTCTGGTAGATGCAATTAATAAAATTGACGGCGTATCTTGCAGAAAACCGCAGGGTGCATTCTATATTATGATGAATATAGACGGCATTATCGGAAAATCCTATAATGGACAGAAAATAGAAAGCGCAGACGATTTTGCAAAACTTTTCCTTGATGCGGAAAAGGTTGCGATAGTGCCCGGAACGGGATTTGGCGCACCGGGATATGTCAGATGGTCGTACGCTGTTGATATGGAAAGCATCGAGAAAGGCATTGAAAGGCTTGAAAATTTCTTGAAGCATCTTGCCTAAAAGAGGAATTTTATCCCCTTTTTGCGAATAGTATGTACTACTAATTGCAAAAGGGGATTTTTTTGTGAATAATTTACGAAAGCTATTATTTTTGCTGATGCTTTTGATATATTCATCAGGCGTTTTAATAGGAGCGGTAAGGGAAATACACGCACAAAATCAGTCTGAGATGTACGAATACTTAAAAGACGGGATAAACGCGTATGACACGGCATCTGCAAGCGGAGTAAAATCCGCGGCAAAGGAGAATATGAAAATTCTTGCACTTCTTGCAATAGGGAGCTTAGCAGGTCCGCTTGCTTGGATTGTGGGAGTTGCAATGTTCATAAAAGGATATACCGGAGGATTTTCCGTAATGGCGGTTTTAAGGCTTTACGGAATAAAAGGGAGCCTTTTGTGCATATCCAGCCTTTTTTCGGCAGCAATTTTGATACCTGCGGCGAGCTATTACGGAGCAATAAACGCAAGAGGTTTGCTTTTAAAGGAGGAAAAACGGTCATACTACAAAAAAATGTTTGTTTCGACTATTTTTCTTGGTGCAATATTTTGTGCAGACGCCCTGATAAAAGGTGCGGCGTCTCCGATATTTATAAAATGGGCGTCAAGGTTTTTGATTTCCGGCTAAAAAATGCTTTACAAACGGAAAAAATATGGTATAATAACCTCACAAATATTGTTAAGGACGGGAGGCTTTGTATGCAAGAGCTTTTGGATTCCTTCGTTTTTTATATGGCAGGTGCGAGAGAAAGCTCACAAAATACCGTTGTTTCGTACAAAAGGGATATTTTAAAGTATATAGAATATCTTAGAGAAAATGGGATTTTTAAAATTTCACAAACGGACAGAATGACCGTTGTTACATATCTTCTGCAAATGAAAAAAAGCGGCAAAGCCCCGGCTACCGTTTCGCGGAGCTTGGCTGCCATAAGGGCATTTTATTCCTATGTAATAGCAAGCGGAGAGAAGATAAAAGATCCAACGGCAAACATTATTGCGCCGCCCGCTGATAAAAAACAGCCTGGATTTTTGACGGCACAAGAAACGGAGAGGCTCCTTTCCGAGCCTAATATTACCGAGACAAAGGGAATAAGGGATAAGGCGATGCTGGAGCTTTTGTACGCGACAGGAATTAAGGTTTCGGAAATAATAGAGCTGACAATGGACGATATAAACTTAAAACAAGGCTTCTTGCGGTGTCGGACAGCAACTCATGAAAGGGTTGTTCCTGTGGGAAAAGCCGCAGTCTCGGCTGTTAAGCAATACCTTGATAAAGCAAGACCAAGACTTGTTTTTGACGATGGAATAAAATATCTGTTTCTAAATAGGAGCGGAACTAAAATGTCGCGCCAGGGATTTTGGAAGATATTAAAGGGATACGGCAAAAGCGCCGGCATAAAAAAAGCAATTACTCCGTACGCAATAAGGCACTCGTTTGCTATGCACCTTTTGCAGAATGGAGCGGATTTAGAGGCAATACGCCAGCTTTTGGGGCATAACGAAATATCCTCAACGCAAGTTTATTCCAAAATTATGGACGCAAGGCTAAAAGAGGTTTATGAAAAGGCACATCCGAGAGCATAAAAAAGTTGTGATATTAAATATCACAACTTTTTTGCTTTTTAGGGTTATTTTATTTCCTGTTCAAGGGTTTCAAACTCTTCGGTGGCAAAAAAGGCGGTTAAAGAAATCCCCAAGCCGTCGCAGAGCATTTTTAAAGTAACAATTCCCGGATTTTTGCTTTTTCCATATAATATGTTTTTTATGGTAGAGGGTGCTACGCCCGATTCTGTCGCTAATTTGTTTATTGTCATTCTTTTTTCTTCACATAGGTATAAGACTCTGTTTTTAACAGTCTGATAAGTGTCCATATACTCCACCTCCTAAATTTTATAATTTAAGTATATTATTTATTGTTGACAAAGTAGGCTATATATGATACTATATAGGCTATAAATAGACCAAAAAAGGAGAATAAAGAATGAAAAAATTATTAGTTATTGCATTGTTGTGCGTAATTTCAATATCGGGAAGTGGCATAGAGAATGTATGCGCAGAAAGTGAGTATATTAAGGGCTTTAAGAAAACAGACACTTATACGGGTGGAAAATTCGCAGATGTTGGCGAGGAATGGTATGCAGATTCAGTGAAAGGTGCATATGAAACAGGACTTATGAAAGGTGTCAACGAAAACGCCTTTAACCCTAATGGACAGCTTAGTAATGCCGAAGCGGTTACAATAGCGGCGCGCATACACAAGATTTATAATACGGGCAAAGACGATTTTGCACAAAGTACACCATGGTATCAGACATATCTTGATTATGCGGTTGAAAACGGCATTTGCGATAATAGTTTTAATCCTGATGATAAAGCCACAAGAGCGTTTTTCGTTGGGGTTTTTGCAAATGCGATTGATTCTTCGGTGCTGACAGAAAAAAATGATATTAAAGACGGCAGTTTGATAGATGTAAACGGATGGTATCAGGATGCCGTTTATAAAATGTACCGTGCAGGAATTTTGAGCGGGAATGACAAATACGGAACATTTGCGCCCAATTCAAATATAACACGGGCAGAGGTTTCAGCCGTTGCGGTAAGAGCTGTTAAGCCGTCGAGCAGGGTAACTGTAAGTATTGCAGAAAGACCGACCTATACCATTGATGCCAATACAGGCTATGGCTTGTGGGGATTTAAACAAAGAGCCATAATTGCAAATCTAAAATGGCTGTTAAATGGTGAACCGCAAGGAGAAGAATGGCAAACAGATGTATATACGGTTGAACACGAAGAAATACCGAGTGATAATATTCATGTAAGCTGGAAAGATATAAAGTGCGAATACAATGGTAGCAGTAAAGATATTTTTATTCCAAACAGGTATTTGAAGAAACAGGGTGACGCATATACTAGGGTTGGATTCTGGAACTTGTATTTGGGATTCCGTTCTTCGCTTAGTGGTTATACAGGAAGTATGCCTGATGGAGACTTTGGAGATTTGTACTTGTCAAAACCGGGGGTTGCAGGATATACAGAAACCCTTACCTATGCAAATTACACAGAAGAAGCGCAAAAACTTATTAGCGGACAAAAACATGGAACACCAAGCGATAGTGAATTAACGGCAAAAATACAACCATTGGCTTTTTCTGTTATTGGTGCTGACTCTTATTATGCTCATCTGGGTATACTTTATTTAGGTGGAAGTTGTTGGTCGATAGGAGGACCGTTTAGCGCACCAGTGGGAGACGATGAAGTCGATAAGTGGTGCAGCGAACATACTGGCAAATGGGTAATTTGTGTGTATGGTGCAAAAAGACCTGAAATTATGTTTATTGAGTGGAACGGTGTTGATAGCTACAATGTAAAAAGTTGGGCATATTCTGAACAATCGAAACTTTCGATAGAATGGGAAGATACTATAGATTTTACAAATTTTGTTGTATATAAAGAGAAAAACAAAGAACTCACGGAAGATGTATCAAATTTAAAAGAAGATAACATTGAACCTGATGATGACAGCTACGAAATGTACCAAAAGGACAATCAACTAAGTGAAGACGATGAGGAAGAAGTGTTTGCAAATATCGACGGCTATGCAAAAATATGTAGTACAGCCGCAGGACAATGCTATTTGGAAGGATATAAGGAATATATGTTTAATCTTAGGGGAGACGGAATAGAAGGAGCAACAAATAATCAACCGATACCCGATATAGGGTTTAAATCTAATAAAGCATATATTTTGGCGTGGGACTATGAGCTAAAAATCCCTGAAATGAAGAAGGTGGCAGATGATATTTATTTGCCGATTGAAATAATAAACATATTTAAAATTTTTAAAGATGCATATAAAGAATATGTAAAGGAATATGGAGATAAATACGGTAGAATAACCTTTGACGATTTTTTGAATTATGCAAAAGAAGACGGAACAATGGAGGAAATAATAAAAAACATCTAAGAGAATTAAAAACAAGCATACCATATGGTATGCTTGTTTTTTGTATAAAGAAAACCACGCGATA